>SCTT01000458.1 GCA_004322435.1 bacterium | reverse complement strand
CCCGCCGGTCCGGGCCGGCTCGCCGGCGGGGACCACGGCGGCGGGAGCGGAGCGGTTGGGGATCCAGCCCAGGTATTTTTCGAGCGCCGCCCTGGCCTCGGCCGGCTCGAAGTCGCCCACCAAGGCCAGCCGGATCTCGCGAGGCGCGTAATGCGCGAGGAAGAATGCTCTGGCGTCGGCGAGGCGGGCCGCCTCCAGGTCGGCGAAGGAGCCGTAGGTGTCGTGCGCGTTGGCCCAGTTTGAGAACGAGCGCGAGGCCACCAGGACGCTCAAGAGCGGCGCGTAGGCCTCGCCGTCCACGTTCTGCCGCCGTTCTTCCTTGACCACGTCGATTTGGTTGCGCAGCGAGCGCGAGGAGATGTCGAGCGAGGAGAGGCGGTCGGCGTCGATCCACAGCGCCGTGGTCCAGGCGTGCGCGGGGAGCCGCGCGTAATAGTAGGTCCGGTCGATGGCTGTGAAGGCGTTCGAGTCGGTGCCGAAGCGCTCGAGGATCTTGTCGAAGCCCCCCCGCGGGACGTTCGCCGAGCCTTGGAAGGTCAGGTGCTCGAAGAGGTGCGCGAAGCCGGAGCGCCCGCGCGCTTCCTGGCGCTTCCCCGTAGGGACGCCCCAGCCCATCGTCACGACCGGGACGGAATGGTCCGGCACGAGCAGCACCTGAAGGCCGTTGGGGAGAGAGAAGGTCTCGTAGGCGGCGGCGGGGGCGGCCAACAGCAGCGCGAGGACGGCGCCGGTCACGACCGGGGGCGGCCCTTAATGCGGACGGCGCGCTCGAAATCGTCGCCGTCGCGCTCGGGGGCCTTCTTGGGCGGCTCGACGCGCTCGGCCACGACGATAAGGCGCATCGAGTCGAGGTGGTAGGGGTGGCCCTGGTAGTCGCCCCAGGCCCCGCGCAGCCGGAAGCCCGTCTCGGTCAACAGGCGCCGCAGCTCGGTCAGGGAGTACAGGCGCACCGCCTCGCCGCCGGCGGCGGGCTTGCCGCCGCGCGAGGAGAAGCTGCGGCCGTCGAGGCGCCCGGAGACCAAGTCGAAGGCCCCGTCGTGCGCGCCGAGGCGGCGGATGAGCCACTCGCGGTTCAAAAGGTCCAAGAGCAGCCGCCCGCCGGGCTTAAGCGAGCGGTGGATGGCCGACAGGCAGCGCGCGTCGTCGCGCTCGCTCGGGAGCGAGCCCAACGGGTTGCGGACGTTTAAGACCGCGTTGAACTCGCCCTCGTAGGGGATGCGGTCCAAGGGGTTGGCGAGGAAGTGCACCGTCAGCGCCTCCTCCTTCGCGCGGTCGCGCACGGCGGCCAGGGCCTCCTTCGAGGACTCCATGCCGACGACGCGGTAGTGGCGGCGGGCGAGCTCCAAGGTCTGGGCGCCGGCGCCGCAGCCCAAATCCAGCACGCGGGAGCGGTGCTTGAGCTCGAGCAGGCGCTCGAGGGCGTCCACCTGGGCGCGGATGCGCGCCTCGGGGCGCAGCACGGGCTCGGCGCCGAAGAGCTTGGACTTCCAGGCGGGGCTGTGGGTGCTCACGCGGCTATTATACTCATCGCTCAAGACGCCTCACGCGTTCCTCGAGGGCGCTCAGGCGCTGAGCGAGCACGGCGGGGTCGGCGGCCTTTGCGGCCGAGAAGAAGAGGGCGTAGGCGCCGAGCGCGCCGAGGACGACGCCCGCGGCGGCGACCAAGAGCAGGGTCACTTCGCGGACAGGGCGAGCGTCTCGGCCTTGCGGGCGCGGCCGGTCTCGAGGTAGAGCTTGAGCTTGGCCAGGCAGTCCTCCCAGCGCCCGCGGGCCGCGGCCAGGGGCTTGGGGGACGAGAAGCCGGCGGCGACCACCGTGACCTCGGTGGCGCGGCCCTTCTTCTCCAAAAAGAACGTGGTCAGCGGCGGCCAGCCCTTGGGACGCGTGCCGTCGTCCTCCATGAAGGCGACCTTGCGCTCGGGCTCGAGGTCCACGAAGAGCCCGCGGGCCTCCCCGCGGGCGGGGGTGCCCCAGGCCATGCGCCAGCGGCCCATGTTGCGCGCGTCGGTCTCGGCGCGGTCGAGCCACCAGGCGCAGAGCTCCCGGGCAGAGGTCAGCGCGCGGTAGACCTCGGCGGGGTCGGCCCGGACGGAGACGGCGAGTCGGATGTCGGCGGTGCGGCGCGTTGGCATGGGGTCCTTAATGTAAGGAAGGCCCGGTGATTGTAATACACCGCCCGCGGGGCCGCCAGACCCAGGCACAACCCGGGCCCCCCCTCCCCCCCGGCGCTGGGCCCCCCGGCCCCTGGCAAAACCGACCTTCATCATCCATCCTTATGAGGTATGCCCCTCTTTCGCCGAGCCACGGCGGCCGCCCTGGCCGTCCTCCTGACCGCCCTGGCCCCGGGCCTCGAGCCCTATCGCGTCTTCGCGCAGATCAAGACCGGCGAGGTGCCGACCAACGTCGGCACGCCGGGCCTAGGACAGGCCGGCTCGGGCGTCACGACGCTCAGCTCCAATCTGGCCGCGCCGACGCTGGCGTCCCCGGTGGGTCTCGCGGCGACCCTTCCGAGCCCTACCGTCGTAACTGCTCACCCGGCCGCAGCGCAGCCTGTTGCTGCCGCGGCGTCTCCGGCCGCTGCCGCGGCCGCTTCCCTTCCTTCTAACCCTCTCCCGCTTGCGGGAGAGGGTAGGGTGAGGGCCGCAGTCCCCACCCAGACGGCGACACCCCTCACCCCGCCCTCTCCCGCCGGGCGGGAGAGGGAGAAAGAGGGAGTTCCCGCTAAGGAAGCCACCGGGCTGACGCGCGCCGCCGCCGCCGAACGTACCCTCACGGGGGTCACGCGAGGCGCCGACCCCTCCTCTTCCCTGGGAACCCTCTTCGAAGGCTCCGCCGCCCGCGGCGCCCTGACCGCCTCCCCCGCCGGCCTTCCGCTCAACGCCGCCAAGCCCGCGCGGACAGGTCTCGAACCCGCGCAGAAAACCCCCGCCGCCGAAGCCCCCGCCGTCGGGTTCCTGAGTAAGGCTCCCGAGGCCGCCCCCGTCGGCTTCCTCGCCCGCCAGAAGGCCAAGCTCGCCGGCGCCGCGGCCTCCTTCGCGGGCTTCAACCGCTCCGAGAAGGCCTACATCCTCGGCCAGGCCGTGTTCCTCCTGGCCATCAGCATCTACCTCGCGAGCATGCCGCTCTTGGTGCAGGCGCTGACCGGCGACGCCGCGATGACCGGCGTCGCGCGCGCGGTCCACTACTGGACCTTCGCAGGGGCCTCGCTCGTCTCGGGCGGCATCGTCGCGCGTACGCCGATGAAGCGCATCCTGGTGGGCAGCGCCGTCTCCCGCGCGCTCATCTTCGGCACCATCGGCCTGCTCGCCGTCGCCGGCGGCCTGCCCTGGGCGGGATTTTTGGGCCTCGTCGGCATCAACGCGGTCATCGTGTCGATGAACCACTTGGTCGACATCGACACCGACGGCGCGCGCAAGGTCTTCGGCTCGGACAAGAAGATCGAGCAGGGCGGCTACCTCTACGACCTCATCTATTACGGGATGATGCTCGTCGTCCCGCCGCTCATCGGGATGCCGATGGACTGGCTCGACCACACCTTCGGGCCCGGCGTGGGCGCCGCGGTGGGCTTCGGCATGTTCGCCGGCGTGATGGCGCTGTCGGCCTTCATCTACGCCAAGTTCGTCAAGGTCGCCGAGGGCGCGACGCCGCTGCTGGACCGCCTGGGCTTCTTGGGTCGGATGGTGAAGACGGCCCAGACCGGCTGGCTCATCCTCAAGGAGACCCCGCGGCGCAACTGGGAGACTTTGAAGCTCATCTGGAACAACAAGAAGATCCTCTCGCGCTCGGCGATGGCCACCGCCGAGAACTTCGTCGAGGACGCGCTCTTCGCGGTGGTCCTGCCGACCTTCGCCATCGACATCCTGCGCTCGGGCGCGACCGGCAACGGGATGCTCCTCTCGGCGGTGACCTTGGGCGGCCTGCTCGCCTCCACCTTCCTCATCAAGTACGCCCAGAAGATCCAGGGCCGCATCGGCGCCTACCAGTTCCTGACCTTCCTGACGATGGCCGCCTCGTTGGCCTTCATCCCCTCCATCGGCCTGTGGACGGCACCGTCCTTGATCGTCGCGGTGCCGCTCGTGATGATGATGAAGATGCTCTATCAGCCGCTGCGCTCGCGGATGCGGGCGCTCCTCCAGACCGAGATCAAAAACGACCCCGTGGCCTCCAAGCACGGCGAGGACATCAACGGCCTGATGACCGTCTTCGAGGTGCTGGCCGCCGGCGCGGGCGGCCTGGCCTTCGCCTGGCTCTTCGGGCACGCGGCGCCCGGCACGCCGCTGCACGACCTGCTGGGCGACGGCGCGCCGATGAAGGTCGTCACGCTCTCCCTGATGGGCATCTCCGCGGTCTACATCGGCGGGCTGCGCCTCCTGCGCGGGTCCTTGCCCATCTGGTCTCGGCCCAAGTCCCCCAAGGGCGCCGAGGCCGCGGAGCTCGCGAAACTCGACAAGAACCTCGCGAAGCTGGGCCTGCCGCCGGTCAAGACGGTCCGAGTGTCGGACCCCGTGTCGGCCGACCGCCCCACCGTGGCCATCCTCTCCCCGGCCTCGGTCTACAAGCTCTCCATCGCCCGCGAGGGCGGCCGCCAGGCGCCCGGCGACGTGCACCTGGCCCTCGACGCCTCTTGGCTGGTGCGCGAGAAGCTCCCGGGCGGGCACGCGCGCATCCTGATGAAGAAGGGGCTTTTCTTCGACGCGGACGGCCAGCCCTGGGTCGCCGAGTACGACACCCCGCGCGTCGTGCGCTACTTCGCGAACTACTTCACTCTGGGCTCGAACGACCGCGACGACGGCGTGCCCTTCGAGAAGGGCCTGGACACCCCGATGTCGAGCTCGGTGGAGCTCGAGGCGGTCACCAACGACAAGCTCCTCACGCGCGTCTTCATGGCGGAGAAGGGCGTCGGCGTGCCGACGACGTTGGCCTTCCTCCTCCAGGGCCATCCGATGGTCTGGCGGACCGGGTTCGACCGCAACGGCGTGACCATCGCCGAGCTGGGCGCCCGGGTGCGCGAGCGCGTCGCGGAGTTCTTGGCCGCCAACGCCGGGCGGATGGGCGACGAGGTCGTGGTCAAACCCTCCGGCCCGCAGTGGCACTCGAGCCGCGGCGTGAAGTTCTTCAAGACCTCCGACGTCGACGGCATCGCGGCCCACGTCATCGCCCTGTCCAAGGACGGCATGATGACCCCCGACGGCGCCGTCCTCATCGATGAGCGCCTCACGCCGCCGCCGCTGTATTTCCGCGTGAAAGAGGGCGGCGCGCGCGCGCCGCCGGCCGCCGGCTACTCCGGCAAGGGGCTGCGCCTAGGCGGCGACGTCTCCCTCGACTTCCTCTCGGCCGCCGAAGCGAAGAGCGCCGCCGGAGCCGCCGCCAAGCGCGACTGGAACATGCGCCTCTTCGCCCAACGCACCCCCTGGGACGGGACCGTCAACTCCGCGGTGTTCGTGCGCGCCGGGCCCTGGGGCAAGCCCACCGTCGCCGAGCCCGGCGGGCCCGGCGCCTCCGAGAAGGCCGACCCCGAGGACGCCGCGGTCGTGATGCCCTTCGAGGACGTCATCAGAGCCCTGCAGGAGCAGCACGGCCTGCTCAAGACCCCCGCGGAGGCCGCCGCGTTCCGCGAGGACTTGGAGAAGACGGCGCGCGGCACCTTGGAGTCCTTGTGGGAGAACGAGGCCCAGCTGCGCGCGGACGGCAAGATCCCCGCGCAGGCCCAGACCGACTTCGTGGGCTTGGACGTCATGCTCCACTGGCAGGACGGCAAGCTCATCCCGAAGGTCATCGAGATCAACGACCACGACTCGGGCGGGCAGATGCAGCTCGACCATTTCTACCCCGACCGCGCCGGCGAGCACTCACGAGCCTGGGTGGCCACGATGCTCCAGCGCGCGCGCCGCGACGCGCTCAAGGGCAAACGCATCCTGATGGTCGGCGGCGGCTACTACGGCAAACGCTTCATCTTCGAGCGCGCCAAGGAGCTCGGCGTCAAGATCACGTTGGTGGACCGCCCCGGCTCCTTGATGGCGGACCTCGTGGACCATTACATCCCCGTCGAGACCATCGCCAAGGAGACCGCCGCCAAGGCCGCCTTCGAGGCGCTCTCTGAACAGGGCCTGGCCCACAAGTTCGACGGCATCACCTCCTTCTGGGAAGACGACCTGCCGCTGACGAGCGAGCTCGCCGAGAAGCTGGGCCTCCCCTACCTGCCGCTGGCCGGCACCGAGGCGGCGCGCAACAAGCGCCTGACCCGGGAGATGATGGCCAAGGCCGGCCTGCCCACGCCGCGCTTCGCCCCGGCCCGCACGCCCGAGGAGCTCGAGGCGGCCATCAGGACCGTGGGCTTCCCGGCCATCATGAAGCCCGCCTCCGGCGCCGAGGCCAAGTTCGTCGCCGAGGTCCACTCGGCCGCGGAGGCGCGCGCGGCGCTCAAGGCCCTCACAGACCAGGTGGCCCAGGAGGCCAAGGAGGACGGGGCGTTCTCGGGCGCGGTGGGCCTCGTGATGGAGCAGTTCCTCGAGGGGCCCGAGGTGGACGTCGACGTCGTGATGCAGGACGGCAAGGCCGTCTTCTCCTCGGTGACGGACAACTGGCCCACGCGGCGGCCCTCCTTCCTCGCCACGGGCTCGAGCCTGCCGAGCCACCTGCCGGGCGCGACCCAGGCCGAGCTGACGGATCTGGCCGTCAAGTCCGCCGAGGCGCTGGGCCTGGACCGCGGCGTGCTCCACATCGAGATGAAGCAGACCCCCGAGGGGCCGCGCATCATCGAAGTCAACGCGCGCATGGGCGGCGTCTACGTGCGCGACTGGGTGCGCGCGGTCTGGGGTGTGGACTTGGTCGAGGAGGGCCTGATGGCCGCCGCGTCCGTCCCCGGCAAGCCGTACAAGTCGCCGCGGGCCCTGAAGCACCTCGAGGGCCGCTTCCTCATCCCGGAGGCTTCCGGAACGCTCGAGGCGCTCGACGCCGCCCCCGCCGTCGTCTCGGACCCGGCGCTCTACGAGCTGCGCCGGATGATGAAGCCCGGCGTCGCCGTGCGGGTCCCCCCCGACGGCAACGACCGCGTCGGCATGCTCACGGCGCAGGGCCGCAGCGGAAAGGAGGCGGAAGCCGCGCTGACGCGGCTTGAGGCGGGCGTGAAGATGGTGGTGAAGCCCTAGCTAGGGCTTCAAGGCCGGCCCGGCCGGGCCGTCCTTGAGCGTCTGGAACTTATTGACCAAGTAGTTGAACTGCTCCTCGTACTTGGGGTAGCCCGCCCGGGTCGCCGGGTAGATCAAGACGTAGAAGCCGGTGTCCATCGGCACCACCGCGTAGGCGTGTTGGCGCAGGACCACGCTCTGCTTGCCCGCCCGGTCCTCGGAGACCCCGAAGCTCATCGTCGAAGGCACCGGCATCGCGGAGACGACCACGAAATGCGTCGCGGCCCAACCCGCCACCGAGATGCGGTGCGGCTCCTGGACCATCGCCCGCTCCGAGCCGTAGATGTCGCGCAGGGTCTTCGCGACGTAGTCCTCGGGGGAGGCGTAGGCCTCAAGGGCGCCGTCGGGCAGCGAGTGGATGCGGTCCTTGCCGTACCAGCGCACCTGCAAGGTCGGCACGCCGCGGTGGAACTCGGGCTCGAAGGGCCCGACGAAGGTGTAGTTGTAGTAGTCGTCGCCCTGACGGTCCAGGTAGACGCTCCAGCCCCAGGGGACCTCGGTGGCGAAGTCGCCGGACTCCGACATGTACTTGATGTATTTGGGCGGCTTGCAGGCCGCGGCGAAGACGAGAGCGCCTAAGGCCAAGCCGGACAGGAGCTTTCTCATCATGGTGAAGATTCCGCGATTATAACAGGGTTTCCTGGGCCTGTCCATGAAACCCGGCTAGCCCGCCCGGGGTTCCCGGTGCGCCTTCACGAACTCGAGGACCGGCGGGATGACCGAGAGGACGATGATGGCCAAGATGACGTAGTGGAAGTTCTGCTTGACCATCGGGAGCTCCGCGAAGCGGTACCCGGCCAGGACGAAGGCGAAGACCCAGGCGATCCCGCCGACCACGTTGTAGACCGCGAATTTGCGGTACTCCATCGTCCCGATGCCGGCGACGAAGGGCGCGAAGGTCCGCACGATGGGCATGAAGCGCGCGAAGATGATGGTCTTGGCGCCGTACTTCTCGTAGAACGCGTGGGCGCGCTCCAGGTGCCTCTTGTTGAGCCAGACGGAGTCCTCGCGGGAGAACACCTTCGGCCCCACCCACCGCCCGGCCGAGTAGTTGACCGCGTCGCCGAGGATGGCGGCGACCGAGAGCAGCACGCAGACGGTCCCCACGCTGATGGGCGAGCCCTCCGCCGCGGCCAGCGCGCCCACCGCGAACAAGAGCGAGTCGCCCGGCAGCCAGGGCGTGACGACGAGCCCCGTCTCGGCGAAGACCACCAAGAAGAGCAGCGCGTAGAGCCACCCGCCCATCCAGCCCGCCCAGTCGGTCAGGTGGCGGTCGAGGTGCAGGAAGACGTCCACGAACGTCTTGATGAGACTCATGTGAAGACCCCCGTCGCCGGTCCCGCCTTAAATCCCGGGAAGACCCCGGACAGGTCGGCCAAACCCATCGGCCCGGCCAGCGCCTCGCTCAACACCTGCCGGTAGTCGGTGGTGACGGCCAGGTCGCGGCCCTCGTAGAGAGCGTCCTCGGCCAGGCCCGGCCAGCGGCCGTGGACCCTGCCGCCGCGCACCCCGGCCCCCAGCAGGAGCATCATGCTCCCGTGGCCGTGGTCGGTGCCGCGGTTGCCGTTCTCCTGGACGGTGCGCCCGAACTCGGTCAGCGCGACGACCAAGGTGTCGGCCGCCTTGGGGCCGAGATCCCGGCGGAAGGCGGCCAGGGACGCGCCTAGCTCCGTCAGGCGCTGGGCGAGGCGGCCTTCGGCGGCGCCTTGCTCCGAATGCGTGTCCCAGCCGCCCGCCTCGACGAATCCCAGGCGCACGCCGACGTCGGCCTTGAGGAGCCGCGCCAGCTCGAAGAGGTCGCGGCCGAGAGGGCCCTTGGGATAGCCCAGGGCCTCGGCGTCGCCCTTCTTTTTGGGAGACACGCCCTCCAGGAGGCGGGCGGCCCCTTTAAGGTCGTGCGCGGCCCCCGCCAGGAGGGCGTCCACCGCCTCGTCGTACATCTCCTCGAAGGTCCCCGCCTTGACGCCCCCCGCGCGCACCTGGTCGGCGTCGGTGAAGGCCATCGCCCCGCCGGGCCCGCGGAGGCTGCGCGGCAGGCGGGCCGTGACCGACACCGCGGCCAAGGGCCCGGTGCGCCAGGAGTGCCCGCGCTCCAAGGCGCGGCTCATCCACCCG
>SCTT01000457.1 GCA_004322435.1 bacterium | reverse complement strand
CGGAGGCTTCGGCAGCGAGGCGCCGGGGGCCAGACGAGTGACCGACGGGGTCGTGTTGACCGGGCGGCGCTTCTGGGAGGAGCGGTAGAGGGCGAAGGGGTCCACGAGGCGCGTGGTGGGGGGAGCGATGGAGCCCTCCTCGGAGTTCGAGCGGTCCTCGGCCTTGGTCGACATGACGGTCGTCCCGGCCATCTTCTTCTCGCCCTTCTTGGCGGCGGCCTTCTTGGGAGCGGCGGCCTTCTTGGCCGCGGGTTTGGCCGCGGCCTTCTCGTCGTCCTTTTTCACGGCGGTCTTCTTTTCGGCCATGGTCTTAGCTCCCGGTCCTTCTGGATCAGACTTCCTTCGCGCCGGCCGCGGGCTCCGCGGCGGCCTCGGGCGCCGCCGCTTCGGCGGGCGCTTCCTCGGAACCGGCCTCGGCCGCTTGCGGCGCGGCGGGTTCCGGCGCGGGCTCGGGGCGGGGATGCTCGGCCACCCAGGCCTTCGCGCTCTCGATGATCTTCTCGGCCGTCTTCTCGCCGACGCCCTGCAGCGTCGTCAGGTACTCGGCGGACATGTCGGCCAGCTTGTAGATGTCGGCGAAGCCCGCGGCGATGATGACCTCGGCGGTCTTGGGGCCGATGCCCTCGATGACCTCGAGCATGACCTTCTGGGCTTCCTTGGTCTTCGTGACCTCGTCGGCCTTCTGCTGCTCGCTCTTGACGGCCAACGACCAGCCGGTCAGGCGGCAGGCCAGGCGGATGTTCTGGCCTTCGCGGCCGATGGTGAGGGCCAATTGGTCGTTGGGGACGATGACCTCGGCCTGGCGGTTCACGGGGTCCACGATGCGCACCGAGTTGGCCTTGCCGGGGGCGATGGCGTTCATGATGAACGTCGAGGTCTCCGGGGAGAACGGGATCAGGTCGATGCGCTCGCCCGAGAGCTCGTTCATGATGGAGCGGATGCGCGAGCCGCGGATGCCGACGCAGGCGCCGACGGCGTCCACCTTGGGGTTGTTCGAGCGCACGACGACCTTCGCGCGGAAGCCCGGGTCGCGCGCGATGTCGACGATCTCGACGACGCGCTCGGTGATCTCGGGGACCTCCATCTCGAAGAGGCGGCGCAGGAAGTCGGGCGTCGCGCGGGACAAGACGACCTGCGGCCCGCGCTGGGCCTTGTCCACCTTGAGGATGACCGCGCGGATGCGGTCGCCGATGTTGTAGCGCTCGCGGCGGATCTGCTCGCGCACGGGGAGGATGGCCTCGGCCTTGCCCATCTCGACGATGATGTTGCGCTCCATGAAGCGGTGCACGGAGCCCGTCACCATCTCGCCTTCCTTGGGCTTGAACTCTTCAAAGAGGTTGTCGCGCTCGATCTCGCGGATCTTCTGGATGAGCACCTGCTTGGCGGTCTGCGCGGCGATGCGCTCGAAGCCGCGGGCGTCGACGGCGAGCTCCAGGACGTCGCCGACGACGGCGCCCTTCTTCCACTTCACGGCCTCGCCGACGGTGTACTCGGTCTCCTTGTCAACGACCGTCTCGACGACCTTCATCCGCTTGAAGGCGCTGATCTCGGCGGTGTCGCGGTCGATGACGCAGACGATGTCGGCCATGCGGCCGTGGTGCTTGCGCAGAGCGGAGGCGATCGCGCCCTCGATCATCACGAGGACCTCTTCCTTCTTCACGCCCTTCTCGCGCTCGATCTGCTCGAGGGCGGGGATGAGTTCTTTGTTAGCGGCCATGGCTCTCTCCTGGTCCTAGAAACCGATCTCCGGGTCGAGGCGCGCCTCTTCGACGCCCGCCCGCTCGAGGCGCACGAGCGCCCCTTCGTTCTCGAGGACGATGCGCCCTTCCTCGAGACCCTTCAGAAATCCCTGGTACCGGCGCCGCCCTTCCACCGGCGCGCGCAGGCGGAGGGCGACGCGGTGTCCGACGAAGCGCTGGAAGTCCTTGTCCTTCTTGATGACGCGGTCGACGCCGGGCGAGGACACCTCGAGGGTGTAGCCGTGCGTCATGACGTTGGCCGCGTCGAGGAAGGCCCCCGCCTTGTCCGAGACGGCCTGACAGTCGTCGATGGTGACC
>SCTT01000456.1 GCA_004322435.1 bacterium | reverse complement strand
GGAAGAGAGCACGGCCTCGCTGACGTTATATTCCCTCAACGCCGGTGGGAAATTGAGAATTGCAGGGACCTTCCAAGCTGATCCGTTTCCAATCGCCGCCCACTCAACTCGCAAATCATGCCGAGGGGTGTCGCCGTCGTTTCGGACCTGCAACGCCAAACGAGTAGTCGTCGAAACCTCCGGGCCATACACCTCAAACGGACCAACCCGGCTTAATTCAGACGCCGACTCAGCTTCAAAGATTAACAATTCGGCGGAAACATGATCTTTCTTTGAGTTCCACCAGGAAAGAGAAATCGGGACGATAACCGAAGTAAAGACAACAAGCAAAACAGTTCGAAAGTTGTCGTAGACATACTTTCGAATGCGCTCCTCTAGTGGAGGCTTGGGACTAATGATGTGCTCAGCCAATGCCTAGGCGCTCGTTAATTCTCGATTTTCGCGGGAAAATAAAATTCGAGTGTCGACTATTCCCCGCAGGCGACTACATTAGTCGTTCATCGACGACAGTTCCATCGACTTGAGGAAGTCCTTGTTGGACTTGGTCGCCAGCAGCTTGTCGTGCAGGAGCTGCATCGCGTCCACCGAGCCCAAGGAGGACAGGACCTTGCGGAGGATCCAGGTCTTGTTGAGCTCGTCTTCCGAGAGCAGCAGCTCTTCCTTGCGGGTGCCCGAGCGGTTGATGTCGATCGAGGGGAACAGGCGCCGGTCGGCGAGCTTGCGGTCGAGGACCACTTCCGAGTTGCCCGTGCCCTTGAACTCCTCGAAGATGACCTCGTCCATGCGGCTGCCGGTCTCGACGAGCGCGGTGGCCACGATGGTCAGCGACCCCCCCTCCTCGATCTTGCGCGCGGCGCCCAGGAAGCGCTTGGGGCGCTGCAAGGACGTCGCCTCGAGGCCGCCCGAGAGGACGCGGCCGGTGGAGGGGGCGATGGTGTTGTAGGCGCGCGCCAACCGGGTGATCGAGTCGAGGAGGATCACGACGTCCTTGCCCATCTCGACCTGGCGCTTGGCCTTCTCGATGACCATCTCGGCGACCTGCACGTGCCGGTCGGCCGGCTCGTCGAAGGTCGAGGCGACGACCTCGCCCTTCACCGAGCGCTGCATGTCCGTCACCTCTTCCGGGCGCTCGTCGATGAGCAGCACGATCAAGACGACCTCGGGATGGTTCTCGGTGATGGCGTTGGCGATCTTCTGGAGCATGACCGTCTTGCCGGTCTTGGGGGCCGCCACGATCAGCGCGCGCTGGCCTTTGCCGATGGGGGCCACCAAATCGATCGTGCGGGTGACGATCTCCGAGCGGGCGGTCTCGAACTTGAAGCACTGGTTGGGGTGCAGGGGCGTCAGGTTCTCGAAGGCGGTGCGGGTGATCAGCTGGTGGGCGGGCACGCCGTTGACGCTGATGACCTGCAGGAGCGCGAAGAAGCGCTCGCCGTCCTTGGGGCCGCGCACGTTGCCGGCGACGGTGTCCCCCTTGCGCAGGCCGAACTTCTTGATCTGCGACGGGGAGACGTAGATGTCGTCGGGGCCGGCCAGGTAGTTGTAGTCGGGGGAGCGCAGGAAGCCGAAGCCGTCCGGCAGGACCTCGAGGACGCCGGTGTCGAAGATGGCGCCGTTCGACTTGGCTTGGCCCTCGAGGATCTTGACGATGAGCTCCTGCTTGCGCAGGCCCGAGATGGCCTCGAGCTTCATCTCCTCGGCGAGCTTGATGAGCTCGGGGATCTTCTTCTTGGCGAGCTGGTTGACGTCGAGGGCCTGGCGCGCGGGGGCCGGGGCGGCGGGAGCGGCCTCGGCGGCGGCCGGAGCGGGCGCGGGAGCGGGAGCGGGCGCCGCCTCTTCGGGGCGCTCCTCGCGCGCGGCGGCGCGGCGTTCCCGGCTGGTCTCGGCAGGCTTCGTGGTGTGGGTCATTTGCTTCCTCCGCGGCCTTGAGCGAGAAGCTCGAAGGCCCGCTGGTATTCGGCGACGGCGCGGCGCAGGGCCGCGCGCGAGCCGCCGTTGAAGATGACGACGTCCGAAAGGGCAACCTTCCGGGCCTGCGGCCACTGGGCGCGCTCCCGGGCGCGGACCTCGGCCCGGGAGGAGCGGTCGCGCCGGGCCGCGCGGGACAGCCGCACGGCCGCGGGGGCGCTCACGCAGACTGTGAGGTCGAAGCGCCGGGCGAGCCCCGCCTCGAAGAGGAGCGGGGCGTCCACCACGGCTACGGGCCGGCGGGCGCGGGCCAGGCGGCGTTCGAGCTCGCGGGAGATGAGGGGGTGAGTGGCCTTCTCGAGGCGGCGGCGCGCGGCGGCGTCCTTGAAGACGGCCGCGGCCACGCGGGGGCGGTGCAGGCTGCCGTCGGCGGCCAGGGCCGAGGGCCCCAGGGCGCGCGCCGCGGCCTTCGCCACCGGCCCGCCCCGGACCGACAGGTCGCGGGCCACGGCGTCCGCGGAGAGCGTGGCCGCGCCGGCCGCCGCGAAGGCCTTCAGGGCCTCGCTCTTGCCGGCCCCGATGGAGCCCGTCAGGCCCACGACGAGCGGCCTCACGCGCGGCCCTCGGGCGGGCGCTTGCGGGCCTGACGGCGCAGGACCTCGCGCTCGCGCTCGGTCAAAGAGGACTCGCCGTGGGCGAGGATCTTGTCCAAGATGCGGTCCACCTCGGCGCTCTCGTCCTCGGGGGCCTCGGGCCCGGCCGGGCCGCCGACGGCCTGGGGGCGGCGGCGGGGTTTGACCGGCGCGCGCTCCGGCGGGCCGCCGAAGCCCGCCATCGCGGCCTTGAGCTTGTCCTCGGCGACCCACCACCAGCGGATGTAGACGTAGCCGATGACCATGCCGCTTAAGTGCGCGAGGCGCGCGCTGGCGGGGTTGGCGGCGGAGGCGCCGGCGAAGAACTCCATCAACCCGAACAGGATGGCCATGTGCTTGGCCTTGATGGGGAAGAAGAAATACAGGTAGACGACGGCGTCCGGGAAGAGCATCGCGAAGGCCACGAGCAGGCCGTAGATGGCGCCGGAGGCGCCGATGATGGGGATGGCCGAGGACGGGGCGGCCGCGACGCTGACGAGGCCGGCGCCGACGCCGGTCAGCAGGAAGTACTTGAAGAACTCGCGCGGCCCCCAGTTGGCGATGACCGGCATGCCGAACATCCACAGCGCGAACAGGTTGAAGAGCAGGTGGAAGAAGTTCCCGTGAAGGAACAGGTACGTGAACGGCTGCCAGACCCAGCGGTCGTAGACGACGTGGGCCGGCACCAGGCCGAACAGGCGCGTGAACTCGCCCCCGACCACCAGCGAGAGCAGGAACACGGCCGCGTTCGTGACGACGAGGCCCTTGATGACGGGCGGCATGCTGCGAAAGTCGAGCGGCCCGTGGCCGAACTGGCGGCTCATGGGAGGGGCTCCATCTCGTCCCAGTTGGCGCCCGCCTTGACGTCCACGACGACGGGGACCTTGAGCGGCAGCGCCCGCTCCATCATGTCCTTGGCCCAGGCGGCGAGCGCGGAAGCGTCCTTCTTCGGGACCTCGAAGACGAGCTCGTCGTGGACCTGCAGGATCATCCGGCCGGGGCGCTTGCCCTTCTCGAGCTCGGCGTGGAGGTCCACCATCGCCTTCTTGATGATGTCGGAGGAGCCGCC
>SCTT01000455.1 GCA_004322435.1 bacterium | reverse complement strand
AGCGCTCCGGCCCCTCCGAGGCCGTCCTGGCCCGCTACAAGAAGCTGGACCTGGCCGCCAAGAAGATGGCCTCCTCGCTGACCGAGGGCAAGTTCCGCTCCCGCCTCATCGGCGCGGGCGGCCTGACCTTCGCGGAGCTCGCCAACTACCAGGGCGAGGACGTGCGCGCCATCAACTGGAAGGCCTCCGGCAAGGGCGACCAGCTGATGGTCAACCGGTACGAGCAGGAAAAGGACATGCCGCTCTTGCTCCTCGTGGACCTCTCGGCCTCCGGCGAGTTCGCCGCGGCCGGCGCCGAGAAGCGCTCGGTCATCGAGGACGCCGCGGCCCTGTTGGCCCTGACCGCCGCCCGCCGCAACATCCGCGTCGGCGCGCTCTTTTTCACCGACCGCGTCGAGGCCTACATCCCCCCCGGCGGCGGCGAGCGCCACGCCTGGGAGATCGTCCGCCGGGCGCTGGGCACCGTCCCGCAGGGTTCCAAGACCGACCTGCGCCTGGCCCTCGAGTTCGCGCAGAACCAGGCCAAGTCCCGCGCGATGGTGGTGCTCCTCTCGGACCTCGTCGGCGAGGGCTGGGAGCAGTCGCTGACGAACCTCGCCGGCCGCCACGACTTCCGCGCGGTGCGCGTGGTCGACCCGGCGGAGGCCAAGCCCCTCCCGGACGCGGGGCTCGTCTTCGCCCGCGACCCCGAGACCGGCGCCGAGCGCTGGATCGACACGGGCTCGGCCCAGGTCCGCGAGGCCATGGGCGCCGAGGTGAAGGCCCGCGAGCGCCGCATCAACGCCGCCCTCGAGGCGTCCCGCACCAGCCCCATCACCCTCTACACCGACGAAGACGCCGTTGACGAACTGTCGCGCACTCTGCTCAAGACGAAATAGGAGAAGCCATGAAAACCAACCTGGAAAGAGCCCGCACCGTGATCGCCATCCTGCTGGCCTGCGCCATGACCACCCCGGCCCCCGCGGCCGCGCAGTTCGCCCGCACCGCGGTCCGGACCGCTCCCGTGACGCTGCCCGCCGTCGGCGCCGCCGCTTTGGGCTCCTCGGCCGTCTCCTTGAACGGGCCGGTCCTCACGGTTCCGACGGGTCCTTCGCTGGCCGCCGCGGGCCTCGCTCCGGTCGTCCGGCCCGCCGCCGCCGCCGTCTCCGCGGCCGTCGCCGCCCCGGCCGCCGTCCTCCCCGCCGCGGCGTCCCGCGCCGAAGCGGCCGTCCTTCCCGGCGCGACTCCCGCGGCGAAGACCTTCGCCGCCACGGCCGCCCCCGTGACCCAGGCGCTCTCGGGCGTCACGGAAGCCGCGAAGGGTCCCTCCGGCGCCTCGTTCTCCGCCGGCGTCGGCATCGAGGACGCGATGACGGGCCGGCGCAGCGCCGCCGGGAGCGCCGTCACGGCGACCCCCTCCGCCCCCCGCCGGACCTTGCTCGGGCGCCCCACGGGCGCCGCCTCCGCCGCTAAAGAGGAGACCGCCGAGGACGCGGCCCTGGCCGCCGAGGTCAAGGAAGTCAGCGGCATGATCGCCAAGCTCCGCGACGAGGTGGGCCGGGTCATCGTCGGCCAAAAGGAGATGATCGACTCGGTCATCATGGCGCTCATCGCCCGCGAGCACGTGCTGCTCGAGGGCCTGCCCGGCGTCGCGAAGACGACCACCGTCGAGACCTTCGCCGCCGCGACCGGCGCCAACGCCTCCACCATCCAGGGCACGGCCGACAAGATGCCCTCGGACATCATCGGCTCGGAGGTCTTGGAGACCGACCAGACGACCGGCAAGCGCTCCCTGCGCCTCATCAAGGGCCCCGTGTTCGCGCAGTTCGTGCTGGCCGACGAGATCAACCGCATGATGCCGAAGACCCAGTCGGCGCTGCTCCAGGCCATGCAGAGCCGCAAGGTCTCCATCGGCAACGAGACGCTGCCCTTGCCCAAGCCCTTCGTGCTGCTCGCGACCATGAACCCCATCGAGCAGGAGGGCGTCAACGTCCTCCCCGAGGCCCAGCTCGACCGCTTCATGTTCAAGGTCATCGTGCCCCAGCCCGACCGCGCGGACCGCAAGGCCATCAACGACCTGAACCGCCGCACCGAGAAGCCCAAGGCGGAGGCCGTCGTCTCGCTCGAAGCCCTCGAGAAGGCGACGCTCTTGGCCGAGAAGGTGACGCTCAGCGAGGGCGTGTCCGAGTACATCCAGGACATCCTCGACGCCGCGATGGACCCGTCGAAGGTCGGCATCGGCCAGAAGGGCCTGGTGCAGGGCGCGGTCGTCACCCGCGCGTCCATCATGCTCGAGAAGGCCTCCCGCATCCACGCGATGATGGCCGGGCGGACCTACGTCAAGCCCGAGGACGTGCAGGCCGTGGCGCCCCGCATCCTGCGCCACCGCATCATCCTGAGCTACGCGGCCGGCGAGATGACGACCGACGCCCTCGTCGCCGAGATCCTGATGACGGTGCCGGTCCGGCGCTGATTGCCCTCCCCCTCTCCCGCGTCCGGGAGAGGGCGGGGTGAGGGAATCGAGGGGCGGCCCCCATGGGCCGCCCCTCGTTGTTTTGAAGGCGGCCCCCGCCGCCCGACTTCGCAACCCTTTCGCTTGCCGCCAGCCGCGCCGCGCGCTACCCTTGCCGCATGGGAAGACCCCGCCTGGTCACGCAGTCTGACTTGAAGGCCTCACGTCTTCGCCGGTCCTTAGCCTTCGCAGCCCATTCGCCTCCGCTCATGGCAGCGGCAGCTGCGGCGCTTCTCGTCCTCGCTGTCGTCATCACCGAGAGGCCGCCTGAACCGCCCGCGCCCCCCGTGAGCCTCGTGAGGCAGGCGTCCCGGCCTGTCCGCGCGCCGGCCGTCCGCAAGGTCCGGGAGGACTACGAGCGCGCCGTCGACCTGTACGCGCAAGGGCGGCTCCGCGACTCCGTCGTCGTTTTGGAAAGGCACCCGGACGACCCGTCCGCCAAGCGCGCCCTCGCGCGAATCCGGGCGGAACTGACTAAGTAGGAGAATCTAGCAGGCGGAATTGACGGTTTCCTGACCGCGGATTGACCTTCCTCGAACCGGCGCGGACTATCCTACGGTGACGGTCCGGCGGGGGCCGTCGGGGGGCAATCATGAACTGGAAGGCTCTCTCTCTGACGCTGGCGGGCCTGATGGGCGTAGGGGCCATCGTCGGCGTCACGACCGTGGTCGTGAAGCATGGACAGTCGGGCATCCCGTTGCGCGACGCCGTGCGCAGCGATGCGGCGCCGGCGCGGCGTGCCAGCAGGACCCGGGAGGACTGCCGGGAGATCGCTCAGGCGAAGGTCCACGACAGGACGGGCGAGGTCCTCAAGGACTCCGCGATCGGAGCGCTCATCGGCGCCGGAGCCGGTTCGGCCGGCGGAGCCATCGTGGACGGGGGTTCGGGGGCCGGCAAGGGCGCCGCCATCGGAGGGATCCTCGGGGCCCTGGGCGGAGCCGTCGTCGGCTCGAACAAGAACAGCAAGGAGGCGATCTTCAAGCGCGCCTATGACGACTGCATGAGCTCCCGCATGCCGTAGGGCCGTCGGCGCGGCCCTTGCGGGCGCCCCGGCCCGCCACTAAACTCTCCGGATGGCGCCGAAGCTCTCCGTCCTGGGCGGCGCGGCTTTGGCGTTCCTGCTCTGCGGGCCGGGCGCCCCGGCGCGGGCCGCCGCGGCCGACCGGGTCCCCGTCGACCCCGCCCGGGTCCGCGCGTGGACGCAGCGCGGCGCCTCCGCCGTCCCGGAACTGATCCAAGTCCTCGGGTCTTCGACGACCGTAGGCGAGCGCCTCGACGCGCTCTTCGCGCTCGCCGGCTTGGGTCCGACGTCCGCCCCGGCCGTCCCGGCCCTCCTCGGCCTGCTCCGCCGCGTCGACCGGTACGCCGACGACCCCCGGATGACGGAGGAGTGGTTCGCCCGTCAGGCCGAGGGCGAGTGGGCGGCGCGCGCGCTGGCCGCCGCGGGCGACGCGGCGGTCGCGCCCATCCTCGCCTCCTTCGAAGAGCGCCGGTTCCCGGCGCGGCGCAGCGGGGAGGCCCTGGCGGCCATGGGGCCGGCCGCCCTGCCCCGCCTCCTGGAGAAGCTCGAGGTCGGCCCTCCGGTCGTGCGGGAGCGCATCGCGACGGTCTTGGGCGCCAGCCGGCCCGTCCGCCCCGAGTCCGTCCGGGCGCTCGAACGCCTGTGCGCCGCGGACCAGGAGTGGGAGACGCGCTACGCGGCGCTCAAGGCCCTCGAAGAGCTCGGACCCGCCGCGCGGGCCGCCGCGCCCACGCTCAAGGCCCTGCTCGAGGACCGGGGCGTCGGCCGCGTCGCGTCGGAGGCGCTCGCGGCGGTCGGCGGGGAGCCGCGACAGGCCGCCGAGGTCCTCATCCGGGAGCTGCGCACGCTCGACGACTCGCTCATGCAGGAACAGTACGTCGAACCGCTGGGACGGACCGCCGCGGAAGTGCCGGAAGCCCTGGACGCGCTCATCGAAGCCCTGCGGACCAGCCCTCATGTCAAGGTCCGCGTCGCGAGCGCGCGGGCGCTGGGGCGGCTGGGGCCGGCCGGGCGGGCCGCCGTCATCCCCCTCATCCTCGCCACCGAAGACGAGGGCCGGGACCTCGACTCCAACCGCTCGGTCCAAGACGAGAGCCGGGCGGCGCTGTCTTTCATCGGCGCCCCCGACCCGGCCGCGGCCGACGACCTCGTGCTCCTGCTGGACCACCGCGAGAACGACGTGCGCCTGAGCGCCGCCGAGGCCCTCGGGCGCATCGGGCCGCCCGCGCGAGCGGCGGTCCCGGCGCTGGCCGCCCGCATCTCCCAGGAGGAGGCGATGGGCGGGACCTTCGCCAAGGCCATCGAGGACATCGGCGAAGCCGGACCCGAAGCCGTGGCAATCCTCGAAAAGGCCACCGAAGACCGGGACCCGGGTCATTGGGCCGTCCCGCAGCAAGCGGCCCTGGCCCTGGCGCAGCTCGGGCGCGGCCGTGAGGCGTCGTTGCGCTACTTTAGAAGGACGTTCAACAGCCGCCTGCGCTCCGACGAGTCCAAGATCCCCTCCGCCGAGGGTCTGCGGCGCTGGGGCGAGGAGGAAGGCCGCGTCCTCCGCTTCCTGACCGACATCGTCCGGAGGACCGCGGTCGACGGCGCCGAGCCCTGGGTGGCCCAACGCGCCACCGACGTCCTCGCGCGCTACGGGGCCAAGGCCGACCGGGCCGTACCCGCCGTCGTCAGCTGGCTGGAGCGGAACAGCGACTGGTACCAAGAGTCCGGGTTGGCGGCCCTGCGCGCCATCGGCACCGAACGGGCCTTGGCCGCGCTGAGCCGCTTCGGACCCGCCGCGCAGGAGGCTCTCCCCGCCGCGCCGACGCCGTTGCCGCGTCTGCGGGCGCCCAGCCCGGTCGAGGCGCTCGCCTACTCCCTGCGCAACGCCGCCGACGTCCAGGAGCGGGCCCGGAGCGCCCGCCGGCTCGGCGAGCTGGGAGAGGCCGCGAGGCCGGCTCTCCCCGCCCTGCTCTTCGCCGCGGGCGACGAGCCTCCGGTGGCGGAAGCGAGCGCCGCGGCGCTCGAGCGCATCGGCGCGCCGGAGCCGGCCCAGGCGAGCGCCCTCACGCGGCTCCTCTATGACGAGCAGCCGGGGACGGCCATCGAGACCGCCAAGGCGCTCGGCCGCATCGGGCCGCCCGCCAAGGCGGCCGCCGACGTGCTCGCCCACTTCGTCTCCTCCCACGAACGCCGGCTGGCCTGCCCCGCGGCCGAGGCCCTGGGCCGCATCGGCGCCGTTACGCCGGAGGTCCTCGGGCCGCTCCGAGAACTCGTCGCCGAGCTCCATACTTGGACCCCTTGGGATTCGGCCCTCTGCGCCGCCCACGCGCTCATCGCGCTCGGGGAAGAGCGGGACGTCGTGCGCTCCTTCCTCACGGGCCTCCTCGCGTCGGACTCCCTCGCCGTGCGGCGCGACGCGGAGGAGGGCTTCCGCCGGCTGGGGGAGCCCGTCCCGGCCCCCCCGAAGGACCGTCCCGGGCCGGCCCCCCCCGCGCCGGGCGCAGCGCCGCACCGCGCGCCTCTGCCGGCCGGCGCCGCCGCCCGATTCCACGCGCCGACCGCGGAGGGGAGCGAACGGGGCATCATCGCCCTTGCGTTCTCCCCCGATGGGAAGACCTTTGCCGCCACGGGGGGTGACGGCAGCGTCCGGCTTTTCTCAGCCGCGGACGGGCGCGAGCTCCGGACTTTCTCCAGCCACCGCGGGGAGGCGCGGGCGGCGGCTTTCTCCCCCGACGGCGCGCTCCTGGCCACCGGCGGCGAAGACGGGCTCGTCATCCTCCACGAGACGCGCGGCGGGCGGGTCCGCCGCGTCATCCGTCCGGGCCGCGTTTCGGTCGACCGCTTGGCCTTCTCGCCCGACGGCAAGGAACTGCTGTCTACCGGCGCGCGCCATAACGTCGAGGTCTGGGACGTTGCCACGGGCGCCAACCTGCGCTCCATGCTGGAACGGCCCGAGCCCCTCAAAGCCCTGGCCCTCTCGCCTGACGGCCGTTTCCTGGCCGCGACGAGCGGTTATCTCCCCCTGACGCTGTCGGAGCGGCACACCGGTCGGGTCGTGTTCGAGCGGGGTCTCGCCCCGCGACTCGGCACGAATGTCGCGGAATTGGCCTTCGCCGCCGACGGCGCGAGCCTCGTCGTGCGCGACTATAACTCAAAGACCCTCTACCTGGTCAGCGTCCCGGGCGGCGAGGTCCTGAAGAGCTTCCCGCTCGACGACCGGGTCGGCGCCGTCGGGACGCGTCGCGGACAGCCCTCCCTCCTCCTCGCTTACGCCGCCGAGGCCGGGGACACATGGTCCCTCGACCTCCTCGACCCGGCGGACGGGAGGCGCCTCACGGTGTTCCGGAACCAGGCCGAAGCGGGCGGCGCGTTGGCCGTCTCCCCCGACGGACGGTTGGCCGCGGTCGCCGGGCCCGACGCGACGGGGCTCCTGTGGCGGCTCGACGGCCCCCCGCTGCCGCCCCAGGCGGACGACAAGGCGACGGGCCTCAGCACCGGCGCGATGCGCGAGCTCATCGCGTCTTGGGAGGAGCCCGCCCGCGCCGATGCGTACTTCGACGGCCTGCGGCGGCGCTACGCCGAGTCCGCGGCCTATGACCCCTACGGCGAAGGGACGCGCCGACGTTCGGAAGCCTTGGCGCAGGCCATCGACGACGAGGACTACGCGCAGGCCCTCCCCCTGGCAAACGCCCTCCTCGCCGACCACCCCGTCCTCCTGGACGCCCACGACCACGCCGCGACGGCGGCCGCCCAGCTCGGGGACCGGGAGCGCGGCCTCTACCATCAGAGGGTCGCTCGCGGGCTCATGGATTCCCTACGGCGCTCTGGAGACGGCAAGTCCCCGGCCACCGCATACCGCGTCGTCTATCTTGGGGAGGAGGGAGCGGCGCTCTCGGGATTGGCCGGGGGGCGCGAACTCGAAGGCCGGTCTTCGCTCGAGGCGGGCGGACGCCACTACGACGCCTGGACCTTCTCCGCGGGCGCGGACGCGGCGGCCGAGACGGTCTATTTCGACGTCGAAAACCTCTGGGCGTGGACCCTCCGCCGCTTAGGCGATTGACCCCGGCGGGATGTTCAGTGACGCTCTGATGACGTCGGGCTTCAGTTGCAGCGCTGGATTTCCGGGATGATGGCCGGCACTTCCGCCGCGCAGGCCATCCCGCGCCAGGCCATCGTTTCGGCGAATTCCGCGTCGAAGGCTTGCGATTTGGGGTCCTTCGAGGGGGCTTCCTCGGCTTCCTTCTCCGGAGGCGCGCCCTCGGCGCCTTCCGGCTTCCCCTCAGGGTTCGGCTTTTCTTCGTCTCTTGCCTGCCGGTCCTGACCCGAGAATATGTTGTCTCCGCGGTCGCGGTGCCAGTTCTGGGAGATGGGCGTACCTCCCTTGTCGCGTTGGTCTTGGGTATCGTCGAGCGAATGCAGCAGTTCGTGGTCGAGCACGGCCGCGAAGAGCGGCCAGGGCATCCCCGCGCGCAGTTCGATTTTCCGGATTCCCGAGGTGTAGAGGCCGTAGGTGTTGGCGTCCGGCATCGGCCCCAATTCGACGGTCGGCAGCGGCCCCCCCTTGCTGGCCAAGCCTTGGCGCAGGTAGCTCACATGGTCTTTGACGACCTCGCTGCCCCCGGGGTGGCGAGCCGCGGTCCAGAGGTACTGGGCGACCCACGTGCGTATTTCGGGGGATAGGACCCGGGAGTTGACGAAGGTCTGGATGTTCTTTCGCAGAAGCTCCTCTTCTTCGCTCAAGCGCGCGGCGTTCTTGGGCGGCACCGGCAGGGCTTGGGGCAACGGGGGGGCTTCCGATTCCGCGCGGCCGCCGGCGCGGCTGAGGAGCCCCTGCAGAGCCGAGCCCGACGGGGCGCCGCGCGGGGAGGCGGGGGCCTCCTGGCGTCGCCGCGCGGCATCCTGGAGCCGCCGTTCGTTTTCCCTCGTTTCGTCCATGAGGGCGACGAGGCGCTTCCAATTCTTCTTGTCGTTGCCGCTGAGCTTGGAGAGGCTTCTGAAGTCCTCCGCGGTGATGCTTTCCTGGCCCGAGGCGCCCCAGCCCGCCTGGGCTTGCGAGCGGTTGAGCAGGGCCCCGGTTACGACGGCGATGAGGGGAATGAAGCGAAGTGTATTCATGGCCACCTCCGAGGGGAGGATAGGGCCGGCGGCTCGGGGAGGGCAGTGACTAAATGCCCGCGTCCGTGTGGAGCGTTGGGCCCAAGAAGAACCTAGGTCTCGGCGGGAAGGAGGTCTAGGCGGCTTCTGAAAATCTCTTAAGCGACCCGCCGAAGCGGCTAAGGCCCGCGCCCATCACGTCCAGGATGACGCAGGCGTTCCAGAGATGCCGCATCCCCTCCGGAAAGCCGGTCAGGGCCTGGACGGCGATCATGTACGCGACGAGGCTCATC
>SCTT01000454.1 GCA_004322435.1 bacterium | reverse complement strand
TCCTCACGCTCGTCCTCGCGCCCCTCTGGGAGCAGCTTTCGAGCGGCTACACGGCCGGGCTCTTCATCGGTTTCCCCTTCACCCTAGGCCTCTCCTCGGCCCTCCTCTTCGGCTACCACGAAGAGCGCGATTACTGGGAGACGATGGGCGTCGCCGCGATGACGACGGGATTGGCCGCGTTCGCGGTGTTCGCCGCCGCCGTCGAGGGCATCATCTGCATCGCGATGGCCGCGCCCATCGCCTTCGTGCTGGCCGCGATGGGAGCCACGGTCGGATACTTCATCCAGCGCCGCGGCGACAAGACGCTGCTCCCAGCCGCGGCGGTCTTCGTGGCCCTGCCGTTTCTGACCGGCGCCGAGAGCGCTACGGCTCCCCGCGAGGAGGCTCTGCCGGTGCGGACTTCGGTGGTGGTCAACGCGCCGCCGGAGACGGTCTGGCCGAACGTCGTCTCGTTCTCGGAACTGCCGCCCCCGAAGCATTGGGTGTTCCGCCTCGGCTTCGCCTACCCGGTCCGCGCGACCATCGCGGGCCGCGGCGTCGGCGCGGTGCGCCGCTGCGAGTTCACGACGGGAGCCTTCGTCGAGCCCATCACGGTCTGGGACGAGCCGCACCGGCTCGCGTTCTCGGTCACCGAGCAGCCTCCGCCGATGAAGGAGACGAGCTGGTATCCCGACATCCGCCCGCGGCACTTGGACGGGTTCTTGGTCTCGGAGGGCGGCGAGTTCCTGCTGGAGCCTATGCCCGGCGGGCGCACGCGCCTGACCGGCACGACCTGGTACCGGCACGCCATCTCCCCGTCGTGGTACTGGCGCCCGCTCTCGGACGGCGTCATCCACCGCATCCACGAACGCGTGCTCGCGCACGTGGCCGCGGCGGCCGAAAGGGGGCTTGTTAATTAAGTAAACACTGTTTACAATATAAACATGGTTCACACCTTGCCCGGCCGTGTCGCCCGCCGCCGCACCGCCCGCAAGGAAGAGATCTTCTCCGTCGCCCTGCGCCTGGCCGAGCGCGAAGGCCGCGAGGGCCTGGGCGTGCACCGCCTGGCCGAGGCGTTGGACCTCACCCCCGGGGCCCTCTACCGTTACTTCCCTTCGAAAAACCACTTCCTCGCCGAGCTCCAGGCCCACGTCCAAGAGCGCGTGCTCGAGCTCTTCATGGAGCGGCGCGCGGACTGGGACGACGGCCCGCTGGACGCCCTGCTCGGCGCGGCCGACTTCTACCTGAGCCTGGAAAAGACCGCGCCGCGCTACGCCATCCTGCTGGGCCTCCTCATCGGCGACCCGCGCCGCTTCCAGGAAGACGAGGGCATCGCCCGGGTCGCCCCCTCCGCGCGCGCTCTCCTGGCCGCGCTCGAAGGCTTGTTCGCGCAGGCCGAGAACGCCGGCGTCCTCGCTTCCGGGGACCGCCGCGAGAAGACCTTGGCCTACTGGGCCGCCTTGCACGGGGCGACGCACCTGATGAAGCTCGAGAAGGTCGAGCCGGGCCTGCGCGACAACCGCTACTACGGCCTGCGCCTCGCGCGGACCTTGCTCGCCGGCTGGGGCGCGCCGCGGGCGGCGCTCGCCAGGGCCTGGGGCCGGAGGGGACGATGAGCTGGGGGCTGCTATTGTCGTTCGGGTTGGGCGGCGTCGGCTGGACCTTCGCCGAGTACTCCATCCACAACTGGGTGATGCACGGGGGCGGCGGCCGCAACGAGTTCTCGCGCCAGCACCTCGACCACCACGCCGACCCGAACTTCTTCTCCCCTATTTGGGGCAAATACCTGACCGAAGCCTTGGTCGTCTCCGCGATGCTCGGGCTGGGCACTTGGCTGGCCGGGTTCGCGCCCGCGCTCTCCTTCGCGGCGGGCTTCGTGGTCGTCTACCACTCCTACGAGGCGCTGCATCAGCGCCTGCACACGCACCCGCCGAAGGGACCCGTCGGCCGCTTCCTGCGCCGCCACCACATGACGCACCACTTCGTCGCGCCGACCAAGAACCACGGCGTCACGTTCCCCCTCTGGGACCTGGCGTTCGGCTCCTACCGGAAAGCCCCGGAGCGCATCGTCATCCCCGCGCGCCACGCGCCGCGGTGGTTGTTCGGCCCGGCCGGCGGGGTCCGCCCGGAGTTCGCGGGCGATTACGGGCTGCGCGGCGGCGCCGTCACGGCGGCCCAGCAGGCCGCCGACCGCCAGGCCGCCTACTCCAACCTCGCCGTCGTCTGAGGCTCCTTGCTGATGCGCCCCACCCACGGCCCGACGAGGGCGAGGACCGGCGGAGCGGCGACGACGACCGTCCCATAGACGCAGGCCGTCAAGACCAGGTCTTCAGGTTTCGGGACGTCGAAAGGCCACGGGAAGAGAAAGGCGGCGGCGAGCAGGGCCGATTCGTATACGCAGGCGACCGTGAAGGCGATCGGAAACCAGGGGACGCCGCGGCGCGCGTAGAACGCGTCGGCGGAGTCCCAAATCCAACGGGCGAGCGCCGCCCAGGACGACCCGGAGAGACTCCGCAGCGGGGCCACGGCTTCGGCGCCGGGCAGCGCGAGCTTCGGGGACCCTTGGAACTCGGCGGCGAACTGGCGGTAGACCCATCCCCCGAGGCGTCTGGCCTGGACGCCGACGGCGGGCAGGAGCATGGCGACGGCGACGCACCCTACCGCCAGGACCGCCAACTTCAGCTCCGCGTCGGTCTCCGATTCCCCCTCCGGGGCGGTCACGAGCATCAGGAGCATGGAGAAGACGAAGGTCGGGACCAGACAGCCGTTGAAGAGGTCGGCGGCCCGGTTTCGTACTGGCGTCGTCATCACTTCGGGCCCGGGTCGATGTAGGGGTCGCGCGAGATGTCGGCGGCCCGCGCCACGCTATCGGCCTGGCCCCGGGCGAGAAAGCCGATGATGAGCGTCCCCAGCGGTAGCCCCCCCGCCCACAGCACCGCCGAGGACACCCCTTCTTCGAGGGAGCGCGGAAGCACGAACGACGCGGCGAAGAAGGCCAGCGGCGTCAGCTTCTCGAACGGGACGAACCCGAGGCCGCGCGCGGCGTGGAGGGCGGCGTTGTGCATCCGCCACAGGGCCAACCCCGTCGAGAACGTCCGCTCGGGCCTGCCGACGCGCTCCGGCCGCAGCGGGACGTCCGGAGAGTCCGGAGCGATGACGAGCCCGCCGGGCTTCTCGGCGGGGGCGGGCTCCGGAGCCTGCGTGGGGGTCAGGAAGCGGTTTCGCAGGACGGCGAGCGCGCCCGCCGCCGCTCCCGCGCCGAGGGCCCAGTCCATGCGGCTCGTGAAGTAGAAGAGCGTGAACGGCAGGACGAAGAAGGGCGAGAGCCCGGACTCGGCCGGAGCCAGCGCGCGCTGGACGGGGTTCTGAGCCACGGGACCAGTATGGCCCCGCCCCCCCTCCCAATCAAGGGGCGAAGGAGCGGCCCGCGGGGTCCGGGACCTTGGCCAGCGCCTTGGCGAAGGCGGCGCCGGACCCCGCAAACCGGCTTTCCAGGACCTCGAGCATGTCGATGAGCTGGTCCTGGGTCATCAGGCGGCGCATGCGCGCGAAGCCTTCCAAAGCGTACTCGGTGAGCAGACCGGGGTTCATGTGCAGCGGCCCGCCCAGGTGCTGCACCTCGGCGAGCATCAGCGCCGCCCCGCGCGAGAGGTCGTGCCCGGCCAGGAGCAGGGCCTGGAGGCTCCCGTAGCAGGCGTCCGCGATGACGAGGTCGGCGTCCTGCGGGCGGGACTGGAGGGCGACGAGCGCCGTCTCGCGCACCAGCGCCGCGGCGACCGCGCAGGGGTCGTCCATCGACTGCAGGCGGATGGCGACCAGCTCCTTGGCGAACTGGCCGATCATGAAGGCGTCTTGGTCGGTCCTCATGTCCTCAGGATGCCGGCACCTTGGCCTGACAGACAGGGTCTCTGTGTCAGGAATAGTCAGAAGGCGTCCAAGATTCAGTGCCCGCCGAGCGTCGCGTACGGCGTGAACCCGCCCATGAACCAGCAGATGAACGCGCTGTCGTGGGGCGGCAGGCGCGGGTCGAGGACGAACCGCGCGCTCCAGAACTCCGTGCTGCCCTTCGTCGCGAGGATGTGCCGGCCCAGGCTCTCGCGCTCCGCCAAGGAGAGGGCCAGCGCCGAGGCCACGGCCTGTTCGGGGTCCTCGTTCACAAGCCGCTCGTAGAGCGCCTCTCCCGGCGTCCGGGGCCAGGCGCGCGCGGCGGGCGCGTCGCGCAGGTCGTCGAGGACCGGCTGGGTGACCGGCGGCACCCCCTCGGGCGGCTTCCCGGCCGTCGCGCATGCCGTCAACGCCAAGGGCAGCAGCCACACCGCACGCATGGCCCCCTCCTCTATAAGGGTAGCCCCCGAAGCGGGCCCTTTCCATGCTCAGGCGTCACCCCCCGTAACCTCAAGTGTTAGACTTGAGGTGTGGGCGCCGTCCTTCTGCGCTTCGGGCTCCTCGCGGCCATCAAGGTCCTGAGCCGGCTCTGCTACCGGTTCGAGGTCGAGTGGGTCGGCCGTCCCCCCGCCGAGCCTTTCGCCGACGCCCGCATCGGCGTCCTCCTCAACCACACGAGCCTCTTCGAGCCCATCCTCTCGGGCGTCTTCCCCTTCGCCTGGCTCTGGGCCGTCGCGCGCCGCGGCGTGATGCCGGGGGCCGACTCGACCTTGGACCGCCCCGTCGCGGGCCGCCTCATCAAGTCCCTGGTCCCCAAGGCCGTGAGCGTCACACGCGCGCGCGACCGCACCTGGGCCGAGTTCCTCTCGCACGTCGGCGAGGAGGACGTGGTGCTCATCTCGCCCGAGGGCCGCATGAAGCGCCGCGACGGGCTCGACAAGCACGGCAAGCCCATGACCTTGCGCGGCGGCATCGTGGACGTCCTCGAACGCAAGCGCGAGGGCACCTTGCTGCTCGTCTATTCGGAGGGCCTCCACCACGTGCAGGCCCCCGGCGAGGGCTTCCCGCGGCTCTTCAAGCGCGTGCGCGCGCGCCTCGAGGAAGTCCCCATCGCGCTTTACAAGGCGGAGATGGGGCACGGGACGCCGGAGTTCCGCGCGAACGTCCTCGCCGACCTCGAGCGGCGGCGCGACCGCCACTGCCCCTGGGATTAGACGCAGCCGAACTTCGCGGCGACGGCCTTGGCGGAGGTGACGGCGTCCTCGTGCAGCCCGAAGCCGAAATAGCTCCCGCAGTAGTAGGACTGGCCCTGCTCGTTGAGCTCGGCCAGGCGCGGCACGGTCGCCAACGAACGGAAGTCGAACATCGGCGTGCGCAGGACCGTGTCGAGGTCGATGAGGTCTCGGCGGATGGGATAGTTCGGGTGCTGGGCGCTGATGTACTCGCAGTCGTCGGGGACGTGGGGCAGGTGCCAGGTGGCCCCGTTGACCGAGGTGTCCATCACGCCGTCGCGCATCGTGTAGAGGAACGTGTAGGCCTCGATGAGGGGGCGCGGAGGGAAGGAGCTCAGGTCGCGGTGCACGACCACGCGGCCGTCCTTGTAGCGCCAGGCGCCCAAGAGCTCCGTCTCGAGGGGGGTCGGGGCGGCGAGGAGGGCCAGGGCCTGGTCGGGGTTGCAGGCGAAGACCACGGCGTCGAAGACCTGCCGCGAGCCGTCCTCCATCACGAGGACGGCGCCCGAGGAGCCGCGTCCGACCGTCTTGATGCGGGCGTGGAAGACGACGTCTTTGCGGAAGCGCGCCGCCAGGGCGTTCACGTAGCGGCGCGTGCCGTCGCGCACGCAGCGCACCGAATAGAGCGCCTTGGGCGAGAGCATGTCGTGGTGGGTCTTGAGCTTGTTGAGGAAGAACTCGGCCGGGGAGTCCAGCACCTCGGAGGCCGCCATCGAGGAGAGCAGGCACAGCGCCGAGAGGAAGATGACCTTCGTGTCGCCGGAGAACTCCGGCAGCTCCTGGAGCAGGCGTCCGAGCGTGACGCCTTTGAGCGCCCCGGAGGCGCGGCGCCGCTGGGCGCGCCGGAGGCCCAAGAACAGGTTGGCCAGGCTCTGCAGGTTGGCGGGGTTCACGAGGTCGAGGCCCTGCGAGAGGGCGCCGCGCGCCGACAGGGTCAGGTACAGGCCCGTCTTCGAGTCCAGGTCGTGGCAGCTGATGTAGGACTTGCGCCCCAGCACGGTGGGGATGTCGAGCTCGCCTAAGAGGGCGTAGAAGTTCTTGTAGCCGGCCTTCCCGAAGGCGGCGACGGCGATGTCGACGACGGTGCCGTCCGGGAGCCGGTGGCTGTAGGCGTTGCCCCCCAGGCGTCCGGACTTCTCGAACAAGACGACGTCGTGCGTGCGGCTCAGGTAATAGCCCGCGGTGAGCCCCGCGATGCCGCCGCCGACGACGGCGACGCGGCGACGCCCCCCGCTCAGAACGCCTCCGGCGCGGACAGCACGCCCTGACAGCGCGGGGCGTAGAGGTACTCGACGACGCTCCCGAGCCCGAGCCCCTTGAACTCGTCGGCCCGCGGGTGGGAGCCCAGCCGCAGGCGGGCGCCGCGGAGGTACGCCGACCCGCATTCCAGGCGGTTGACGAGGAGCTTGGCGCGGCGCGGGCGCCCGTCCATCTCCGGATAGGTGTAGAGGGTCATCAGGTCCCTGTCTTGGGGCGCGCCGCAGCGGGTGGCGATGCGCCGGCCCTGAAATTCGAGGATCAGGTCGCGGGTGGCCGGGTCGCGAAGGGTGCAGACGCGGTGCCCCGAGGTCTCCGAGAAGCTGATGTCGGCCAGGTATTTGGGATAGTTGAAGAAGTCGAGGCCGCCGTGCAGCGCCGTCTCGGTCGTCACCGGAAGCGAGCGGACGTAGGCGTGATAGACCCGGGACTGCACCGAGCGCGCCGCCTGCAGAAGCGAGGTCAGCGGCAGCCAGCCCCGCTTCAAGGCGATCGACAGCGAGACCTCGTTGTAGGGGCCGATGTCGCTGTCCTTGTACTCCATGCAGTGCACGGCGACGAGGGCGCGCCCGAACGGGGCCTTGAGGGCCTTGAGCCCCGCGGGCAGCAGCGCCTGCGCCCGGGCCCGGTCGGCGAGGAACACGCCGCCCATCAGCGCGAAGTCCCGGAAGAACATCGGCAGCTTGCCCGGCACGCCCCGGATGGAGACCGGCTCCTGCCGGGTGCCGTCGAAGAACCCCCTCACTCTTCGATGACCCCCGTGGCGACGAGGACCTTGTAGGCGGCCGAGACCATCGTCTCGCTTAGGCCCGGGAAGAAGCGGTTGAAGTAGTAGACGAGGTACGCGTCGGCGTTGACGAGCACCAGGCGCTTGCGCTCCTTGACGGTGCGGATGACGGCGGCCGAGACCTTCTTGGGGTCCGAACCCACGACGCCCAGAAACGAGTCGGCCTTCCCGGGCGCCCCCTTCGCGATGTTCGTGCGCACGAAGGTCGGGCAGACGGCCCCGATGCCGACGCGCGGCGAGAGCTCCGAGTGGAGCGCGTCGGAGAAGCCCACGACGCCGAACTTCGAGGCGACGTAGGCGCTCATGCCCGGCGCGCTGACGAGGCCGGCCATCGAGGCGACGTTGACGATGAAGGGGTCGGTCCCCGCCAACAGGCTCGGGAGGAAGGCCTTCGTGACGCGGGCGGTGCCCAGCAGGTTCACCTGGACGACGCGCTCGAAGGTCGCGAAGTCGGTGTGCTCGAAGGAGCCTAGGCGCGTGATGCCGGCGTTGTTGACGAGCACGTCGAGCGGGCGCCCCCCCACCGCCGCGGCCAGGGCGTCCACCGCCTCGGCCGAGCCGATGTCGCAGACGTGGGCCGAGACCCGGCCGCCGTCGGCCTCCGGCTCGAGCTCGTCTTTGAGCACCCGGAGCTCGGCGGCGTCCACGTCGACGAGGATGAGCCGGCACTTCTCCTCCCAATAGAGGTCGAGCGCGAGGCGGCGGCCGATGCCGGAGGCGGCGCCGGTGACGAGGACCGTCCTGTCTTTGAGCTCCAAGGCCATCCGAAGGGTATTGTGACCGCTGCCCGGGGGGTTGGCAAGAGGGGACCTAGCCCGCATAATCGTACTCGGCATGCCCTCCGACGACGAGCCCCTGAGCCCCACGCTCTTCCGCCTGGGCGGGGTGTCTTTGTGGCTGCTGCTCGCGCTCGGGGCCGCCGCGGCGACGCCGGCCTTCGACCCGGACGCCGTCGAGAAGGAGTGGTG
>SCTT01000453.1 GCA_004322435.1 bacterium | reverse complement strand
CCGGGTGGCGCTCGGCGTAGGCCAGCGCCAAGGTCGAGCCCCAGGAGCCGCCGAACACGACCCACTTCTCGACGCCCGCCAGCGCGCGCAGCTTCTCGATATCGTCGACCAGGTCCCAGGTGGTGTTCTCGTGCAACTCGGCGTAAGGCGTGGACTTGCCGCAGCCGCGCTGGTCGAAGAGGATGATGCGGTAGCGCTTCGGATCGAAGTAGCGCCGATGCGCGGGGTCGATGCCGCCGCCGGGGCCGCCGTGGAGGAAGACCACGGGCTTGCCCTTCGGGTTGCCGCATTCCTCCCAATGGACGGAGTGCAGCTTCGAGACCTGCAGCATCCCCTCTTTGTACGGCTCGATCTCCGGATAGAGTTCGCGGGTCATCAGTCCTCCGAGGCTTGGGATACGATGCGCGCCGCCGTGCGCGTCTTATGCCAGAAGAAGGTGAGGGCGGCGGAGAGGGTGGCTACGACGGCGACCCAGACGACGAAGAGTCGCACGAGGGAGTCCCATTCGAAGAACGCGCACACCGGCAGGGCGCCTCCCCACGACAGGGCGGCGGCCACCATCAGCGACTTCACATGGGAGGGGGTGCCGTCGTCCTCCTCGGCGGGCCCCACGCCCCGGATGGGCGCGCCGGCCGTTCCGAGCGTCAGGACGCGCCGCTTGCGCAGGGCCTCCTCCTCCTCGGGGCCGATGAACTCGATGGCGCCGCGGCGGTGGAGCAGCAGGACGGCGAGGCCCGCGAACATGACGGCCGCCCCCGCCGCCACCACGACCCCCCACAGCAGGGGCGGGGGCCGGCTGTCCTGCCAGCCTTGGACCAGCGCCCAAATGGAGCTGGCGTACGCGGCGGCCGCCCCGCCCGCGACCGACTGCACGCGGGCCTTCCAGGAGCCTGGAAGGCGGAGCTTGTTCATGCGCCCAATATACCATCCCCGGCGGGGGGTCCGGCGGCGCGGAGGAAGCTTACTCGGAGTGCGTGTAGCCCGAGTTGTCCAGCCAGATCAGCTTGCCGTCCTCGCGCAGCTGCCACTGGGTCGCGCGGTCGGCGACCTGCTTCGAGTTCTTGTAGAGCCGGCCCCAGGAATCCTGCCAGCCGATGTCGCCGGTGCGCTCCGCGAGCACCCAACGGGAGGACTGCCCCAGCTCGGCGTCGTCGCGGTGGAGGCGCCCGTAGGAGTCGGTCCAGCCGACGGTGCCGGTCCAGTTGGCGATGAGGAACTGGCTCGCGCGGCCGAGCTCCCGGTCGTTCTTGTAAAGGCTCCCGTAGGAGTTGAGCCAGGCGACGTCGCCGGTGTGGGACGCCATGACCCAGCGCTGGGCGCGGCCCAGCTCGGTCTTGTTGCGGTGGAGGTCGCCGTAGGAGTCGGTCCACAGGACGTCGCCCGTCACCAAGGACATCTCGTAGCGCTGGGCGCGGCCGAGCTCCTCGCGTTCCTTATAAAGCGTGCCGCGGGAATCCATCCAGGAGACGGAGCCGTCGCAGGAGGCCTTCCACGACTGCGCCCAGGAACCCAGCTCCTGGCCGTCCTTATAGAGGGTGCCGTTGCGGATGGAGACCACGGGGAGGTTGCTGCACGGGACGGGCAGCTCCAGCGCGTGGATGCTCGCGGGGCGGCGCCGGTACGCGGCGGGGGCGGGCAGGGCGGAGTTCAGGGCGGCGCCGGCGCGCAGGGCCTCGGGGGTCACGGCGACCTGAGCGAAAGTCGGGGCGGCGGCGGCCACGAGCAAGAGCAAAGTACCTGTCATCTGTCCTCCGGGACGGGCGCCCTTCAGGGTGCCCTTAAGTCCCGGTCAATTATACCCCAGAAGGCCCAGTTCCGAGCCGCAGGCCGAAGCGCAGCGCCAGCACCTCGGCCAGCCGAGCCGCCTGGCCCTCGTCGAGGCCCTTGGCGACCGCGGACTCCTTGCCCGCGTGCCTGAAGCGGATCCCATCCGACTCCGCCCCTCCCGCATAATCGGCACCGGAGACGGTGCCGAGCGCGCGCGGCCGCAGGGGCTCGCCGCCGTCCGCGACGACGAGCGCGCCGGCAGGCAGGGCCGGGCCCGAGCGCGCCTTGGGTTCCGGGGCGGCCAGCGGGCCCATCGCGGCGACCGCATAGCGGAAGGTCCAGCCCAGGCCCAGGACGCTCCAGCGCGCGCAGAAGTCCGGCCCCTCCCGCCAGAGCGTCTCGCGGGCCAGGCCGGAGGTCGCTAGAAATATGGCCCAGGCGAAGGCGCCTCCGACGGTCCAGCCGCAGAGCCAGAACAGGATGAAGCCCTTGTCGAACCAGTGCCCCCGGCCGAAGACCGTCTGGAGCGCGGAGACTTCGCCGGCGGTCCAGCCGGCCAGCCAGAGGCCCAGGAAGACCGCCACGGGCCATACCGGCCGAGTCGGGACGACGATGCGCGGCCCTTCCGGGGAGTCCTCGAGGCGCCAGTCCCCGCGCGTCCGGAAGACGGCCTTGATCCCCATCCTCCGAGTGTAGCCTCCGCCCTGGACGCCCGCAAGGACGAAGCGGTAGAATGGCCCGTCGCGCCGAGGTGACATGCCCACCCTATCCGCCGTGCCGAAGACCAAGGAATCCCGCGAGAACCCCTCCATGAACGACGCCTTCGCCTCCGCGGACCGCTTCGAAGACCGCCACATCGGGACGAACGCCGACGAGACCAAGGCCCTCCTCAAAGAGCTCGGCTACGCCAGCCTCGACGCCCTGATGGACGCGGCCGTGCCGAAGGCCATCCGCCTCGCCAAGACCTTGGACCTGCCGGCCCCGCTCTCCGAGGCCGACGCTCTGGCCGAGCTGCGCGCGCTGGCGAACAAGAACGAGGTGTGGCGCTCCTACATCGGTTGCGGCTACTCCGGCACGCTCACGCCCGGCGTCATCCAGCGGAACATCCTCGAGAACCCGGGCTGGTACACGCAGTACACCCCCTACCAGCCCGAGATCTCCCAGGGCCGCCTCGAGGCGCTGCTGAACTTCCAGACGATGGTCGCCGACCTCACCGGCATGGACGTCGCGAACTCCTCCTTGCTCGACGAGGCGACCGCCGCCGCCGAGGCGATGGCGCTGGCTCTGGCCGCGAAGGGCTCACCCGAGCGCCGCGTGTTCCTCGCCGACGCCGGCTCCCACCCGCAGACCTTGGCCCTGCTGCGCACCCGCGCCGAGCCCCTGGGCGTCGAGGTCGCGGTGCAGGACCCCGCCGCCTTCGACTGGTCCCGCAAGCCCTTCGGCGTCTACATCCAGAACCCCGGCACCGACGGCGCGCTGCGCGACGTCGCTCCCGTCGCCGCGACCGCGAAGGCTCACGACGCCTTCGTGGTCGTTTGCTGCGACCTGCTCGCGCAGACCCTGCTCAAGTCCCCCGGCGAGACGGGCGCCGACTGCGCGGTGGGCTCCGCCCAGCGCTTCGGCGTGCCGCTGGGCTTCGGCGGCCCGCACGCGGCGTTCATGGCGGTCAAGGACGCCTACAAGCGCCTGATGCCCGGCCGCTTGGTCGGCGTGTCCAAGGACGCGCAGGGCCGCCCGGCTCTGCGCCTGTCGCTGCAGACCCGCGAGCAGCACATCCGCCGCGAGAAGGCCACGAGCAATATCTGCACGGCCCAGGTCCTGTTGGCCGTGATGGCGTCGATGTACGCGGTCTACCACGGCCCCGAGGGCCTGACCGCCTCCGCCCAGCGCCTGCGCCGCCTCGCGGCCTCGCTCGCCGCCGCGCTGCGCAAGCTCGGCTACGCGGTCCCGGAGACGCCGGTGTTCGACACCCTGAAGGTGCCCTGCCCGGCCGACCGTCGCTCCGCCGTGCTCGCGCGCGCCGCCGAGAAGCGCATCAACCTGCGCCGCTTGGACGACGGCTTCGGCGTCGCGCTCGACGAGACCGTGACGGCCGACGACCTCAAGGACCTGCATGAGGTCTTCGGCGGCACGGGCGTCCCCGCTCCCGTCGACGCGCCGCTGCCCGCCGCCCTGCGGCGCACGGGCGCCGTCCTGGCGCACCCTGTCTTCAACACCCACCGCTCCGAGCACGAGATGCTCCGCTACATCCGCCGCCTCGAGGCCAAGGACCTGTCTCTGACGACCTCGATGATCCCGCTAGGCTCGTGCACGATGAAGCTCAACGCGTCCTCCGAGATGTTCCCGGTGTCTTGGCCCGAGTTCGGCCGGCTCCATCCGTTCGCCCCCGCCGAGCAGACCCGCGGCTACGCGATGCTTTTCGCGGACTTGGAGCGCTGGCTCTCGGAGCTGACGGGATTCTCCGCGGTGTCGCTCCAGCCCAACGCGGGCTCGCAGGGCGAGTACGCGGGGCTCCTCGTCATCCGCGCCTACCAGAAGGCGCGCGGCCAGGCCAAGCGCAACGTCTGCCTCATCCCGCAGTCGGCCCACGGCACGAACCCCGCCTCGGCGGCGATGGCGGGCTTCAAGATCGTGGTCGTCGCCTGCGACGCCCAGGGCAACGTGGACCTGGCCGACCTGCAGGCCAAGGCCGACGCCCACTTAGACGACCTCGCCTGCCTGATGGTCACCTACCCGTCGACCCACGGCGTCTTCGAGGAAGGCATCAAGGACGTCTGCCGCATCGTCCACGAGCGAGGCGGCCAGGTCTACATGGACGGCGCGAACTTGAACGCCCAGGTCGGCTGGACGCGGCCCGGCGACATCGGGGCCGACGTCTGCCACATGAACCTGCACAAGACCTTCTGCATCCCGCACGGCGGCGGCGGCCCCGGCATGGGCCCCATCGGCGTCGCGGCGCACCTGGCCGAGTTCCTGCCCGGGCACCCGCTGGCCAAGGTCGGCGGCGCGAAGGCCGTCGGCGCGGTGTCGGCCGCCCCCTGGGGCAGCGCCTCCATCCTGCCCATCTCCTGGATGTACATCCGGATGATGGGCGCGGAGGGACTCAAGCGCGCCACGGCGACCGCCATCTTGAACGCCAACTACGTCGCCCGGAAGCTCGGGACGCACTACCCGGTCCTCTATAAAGGAGGGGCCGGCCTGGTCGCCCACGAGTGCATCCTGGACCTGCGCGCCATCAAGGCCGTTTCGGTCGACGACGTGGCCAAGCGCCTGATGGATTTCGGCTTCCATGCCCCGACGATGTCGTTCCCGGTCTCGGGCACCTTGATGATCGAGCCCACCGAGTCCGAGGGCCGAGAAGAGCTCGACCGCTTCATCGAGGCCATGGTCAAGATCCGCCAGGAGATCGCCGCCGTCGAGTCCGGCGCCGCGGACAAGGCCGACAACCCCTTAAAGAACGCTCCGCTCACGGCCCAAGAGGCGTGCGCGGACGCCTGGCCGCACAAGTACACCCGCGAGGCCGCCGCCTACCCCGCGGCGTGGCTCAAGCGCCACAAGTTCTGGCCCTCGGTGGGCCGCGTCGACGCCCCCTATGGGGACCGGAACCTGGTCTGCTCCTGCCCGCCGGTCGAGTCGTACGGGAGCTGAGATGGCGACCAAGACCCGCCGCAAGCCCGCCCGAAAGACCGCCCCGGCCGACTCGGGCATCACCGGCCGCTACGTCTACGACGAGAAGACAGACCGGCTCGTGAAAGTGTCGGACCGCATCCCTTCCGTGGCCTCCAAATCCTCCTCCCGCCCCACCCCCTGCGGCTCCGGCCCCTGCGGCCGCTCCCGCTGCCCCCGCTGACCCGAACTACAAATTAGGGACAGTCCCCAATTTGTAGCTACAAATTGGGGACTGTCCCCTATTTGGAGTTGTGGCACAAATATTGATTCTCTTGGGTCATGAACAACTTGACCCCGACGGTGTCCAAGACGGTGATGACCCTGATGGCCGCCTGCTGCTTAGCCGCCCCGGCGAACGCCTGCGGACCGTCTTTGGGAACCGGGGGCGTGGCCGTCCTCTTGGGAGTTCTCGGGATCGCGATCGCGGGCCCTTCGCTGCTCGTCGTGGCCGGGCTCGTCTCCGGCGTGCGGGCGCGTCGGACCGGCCTGAGCCTGAGCCGCGGCTCCGTGGGCGGCCTGGCCCTCCTCTTCGAGTTCGGACTGGCGGCGCTGGCCGGCCCGAGCTCTTTGGTCGGGGTGCTCTCGACCGGCGTGGGCGCCCTCCAGCTGAGCCTCCTGACGATGGCGGCCGTCCACGGCCCGGCGTACGGCCCCCTGCCGGGGCGCATCACCGTGCTGAGCGACCAGGCCCTGGGACTCTAGGAGCGGACGGGGTAGGCGGGGCGGTCGGCGACCCGCACCGCGAGCTTGCGGCAGGCTTCGAGTTGGCTCTCTTCGAGACGGACCGGCCCGCCCTGATGGAGGTCCGCGCCGAAGGGCGAGAAGACGTAGGCCGAGCCGTCGTACTCCCAGACCGGATCGCGCCCGGCCCGGTTGACGGCGGCCACGTAGGCCTGCGTGAGGATGGCGTGGGCCGAGGTCAACGTGCGGTACTGCTCGGTCTTATGCGGCCCCCCCACCCAGCAGGAGGAAACCAGGATGAGGTCGGCCTCGGCCTTCGCATACGCGTGGAACAGCGCGGAGAAACGCACGTCGAAGCAGACCGCCAGGCCGACGCGCCACCCGCGGTAGTCGAAGAGCACCCCGCCGTCGCCCGCCGCGTACGCCTCGGACTCCGGCGCGTTCCCCAGAGTGAAGAGGTGGTTCTTCCGGTAAACGCCCGCGACCGCGCCGTCCGGGGCGAACACCGCCAGCGCGTTGAGAGGCTTGCCCCCGTCGGCCGCGCGTTCCGGGAAGCCGACCGCCAGCCCGGTCTTGAAGCGCTTGGCCAGGGCGGCCACGGCCCCCACCGTCTCGTCCGCCGGCGCCAGCCGGAACGCGGGCGGGTCGCGCGTGACGAAAGCGGTGAGCGTCAGCTCCGGGAACAGGAACAGACGCTCCTCGGAGGGGACGTCGGGCCGCGCCGCCAGCCGCCCCGCCACCGCGGACTCGACGGCCTTGAGGTTGGCGGGCGAGTCGTTGTAGGCGAGGTCCAACGGGACGGGTTCGACGAACAGAGGAAGGCGGGCCATAGGCTCATCTTACCACTGCCGGGAACCATCAACAATATAGGCCCTTTAGGGCAACTTCTAAAGACCGAACGGCCTAAATAAAACCCAGGCCCCGGGCATATAATCTCCTCCATGCTCAAATCCCTCTCCGCCGTCATGGCCCTCGCCCTGCCCGCTTCCGCCCAGGTGGGCACGCTCTTCGACGGCGTGCGCGGCCCCGCCCCCGCGTTCAAGGCCCTCGAGGCGCCGGCCGTGCCGGAGGGCCCTTCCGACTGGGCCCCCGCCTCCCCGGACTCGGAGCCCGGCGACACGAACCCCGGCGCCCCCGAACGCTCCGGCTTCTGGGAGCGCATGCAGGGCAAGGCCTTCGACCAGATCTGCAAAAGCATCAAGCTCCGCACCGGCCAGGGGGTCGACTTCCCCGGTTACGGCGGGGCGCGGGCCGAGGTCGAACGCAAGCTGGAGCGGACCGCGGCCGGGACCTTCGCCCTCATCGACCGCATCTCGCTCAACCTCTCGGGGGGCCTGAGCCAGAGCCTGCTCTCCGGAGCCGAAGGCGGGCTGTCCGTCAGCGTCGGCACCACGCTGCGCGGCGAGTCGATGGTCGTGCGCCCGCTCGGCACCAAGAAGTCCTGTGACGAGCTGGGCCGGCTCGTGAACGTCCTCGACATGAAGGCCGCCATCCCCCTCTCCCCCGCGCGCATCCGCGAGATGAAGGTCGGCGAGCTCTGGCGCATCCCGATGACGCTCCACATCGGCGTCGGCCTCGGCGCCTCCGCGGCGGACCTGCCGGCCAGCGTGTCGTTCGGCCGCGGCAAAGAAGGCCGCGCCTCCGTCACCCTCTACCGCCTCTCCGAGAGCCAGGTGCGCTTTCGCCTGCGCATCGACAAGGCCGACGTGCGCTCGAAGGGCGGCGACGTCGTCTACTCCATCCCCGGCGTGGCGCTGGGCCTGCCCGAGACCGACACCATCGTCCTCGAGCAGCTCGCCCGGCTCATCGACCGCCAGATCGCGCGGACCATCACCCGGTACATGACCGCCCGCCTGGGGCTGTCCTCCGGCAAGCGCATGGGCCGGATGCTGATGATCGAGTACGTGCTGGACCCCCGCGACGAGGCCGAGATGGCGGCGCTGCGGGAGCTCATGCGCGGGGATCTCAACGCCCTGACCATGCTGCGCGACCTCGTCAGCCGCGCGGGACGGGCCCTCATCGACCAGGAGGCGAATCCGCCCCGGGAGGAGATCGCCGAACTCGTGGGCCGGCACTCGGGCGACCTCTCGGCGCCGCCCACCTTCGTCGGCGCCGACGACTACGAGCGCGACGGCCGCCGCTTCGCCCTCAAGCTCCCCATCCTCTTCGACTACGAGAACGCCTCGGGTCGCGAACGCGACGAGATCCTCATCCTCGACGAGGACGGCGGCGGGCACCGCATCCTCAAGGCCGACAAGCGCAAAGAGGCGGGCTTCTTCGACGTGCCGTTCCTCGGCGAGATGGTGATGGACCACACGCAGAAGACCGCGCAGGTCTTAAGCAAGGTCGGCGCCGACGGGTCGGTCAGCGAGCCGGCCGCCGTCTACGTCGTGCAGGAGGGCTTCCTGCGCAGCGGGGCCGGCGCCGCGCGCGACATGGTCCAGGACGCCGACGACATCAGCTCCCTCATCGGCGTGCGCGGCACGGGACGCAACGCGCGCGCCTCCCTGCCGGTGGACGCCCTCTTCCCCAAAGACAGCCTGCTGCGCCCCGAGTCTTCCCACGGCCCGCGCGACACCGGCGGCTCCCCGCAGGAGAAGACCTATCATCGCGGCATCTCCGCCTTCACGCTGGCCTTCAGCCGCAAGGCGGTCGCCGACATCGTCGCGGCTCCGGCCGACGTCGTCCTCAAGAGCTACGTGAACGCCCTGGGCTACGCCGAGCGCGAGATGATGGAGCGGGTGCTGCCGCTGATGCGCCTTAAGGCCGACGGCACCCTCGACTACTCCCGCCGCGAGGCCGAGAAGGCCCTGGGCTACGACGATTGGCGGGACGAGGGCAGCCGCGACGCGATGGCCCAGCTCTCCTACCTGGCCGCCCAGGCCTCGGACGTCATCCGGGACCTGGCGAAGGCCCGGGACGCCAAGGACGCCTCCGAGCGCGCGGACCGCTTCCGGGACGCCCTGGCCGGCGACGGCCGCTCGGGCCTGGCCTACGAGGAGATCCTCAAGGTCATGGTCCAGCTCGTGGACCCCGCCGACGTCTCGGCCGAGTTCTTCGTCAACGTCGACAAGGGCATCAAGGGCG
>SCTT01000452.1 GCA_004322435.1 bacterium | reverse complement strand
ACCGCCTCGGCGACCGTGGGGCCCATCGGGGGCACGTACGCCTCGGCGTCGTGGGAGAGGTAGCGCTTGAAGGCATCGCCGCGGTCCTTGACCAGCTTCTTGCGGCGCAGGGCGTCCGCGATGTGCGGGCGGCCGAGCGTCTCGGTGGACTCGCCGCGGACTTCCTCGATGGTCAGCTCGACCCCCAAGGCGTTTAAGCGCGCGACGATGAGGCCCACGCGGCTTTGGCGGCGGGTGCGGAAGACCTCGAGGCGCTCGGCCAACGCGGCCGAGGCCGGGTCGATGCCATAGCCCAGCACGTGGATGCCGTCGGCCTCGCCGGTGTTGATCTCGATGCCGCAGGCGAAGTCGAGCCCCTGCCGGGCCGCCTCGTCGCGCGCCTCGCCGAAGCCCGAGACCGAGTCGTGGTCGGTGAGGACCAAGAGCGTGACGCCCGCCTTCTTGGCGCGCCGCACCACCTCCGCCGGCTCGAGGGTCCCGTCCGAGCGGCGCGAGTGGCAGTGAAGGTCAGCGTGCCGCGCCACGTCCCGCCGTGTCGCCGAAGAGGTAGGTGATGCGCGCGCTGACCCCGGTCTCGGGCTCGAGCAGGGCGGCCAGCGAGACGCGGTCGAGGTAGTCCTCGACGAGGACCCCCAGCTTCTCCCAGACCGGCCGGATGCCGCAGGCCCCGGTGTGGGTGCACTGCTGCTCGCCCTCGGCGTAGCGGCCGCAGACCGCCTCGAAGACGCCCTCGTCGACGGCCTTGACGACCCGGCCGAGGGCGATGTCCTTGGGCGGCGCGGAGAGCTTGTAGCCGCCCTGCGCCCCGCGGCGGCTCTCGACGAGCCCCGCGCGGCGCAGGCGGTGCAGCAGCTGGTCGACGTAGTCGCGCGGGACGTTCTCGAGCACGCTCAGGCGCTCGGCCGAGAGCGTGCCGCCCTCGGGCTCGGCCGCGAGCCGCACCATCAGCCGCATGCCGTATTCGACGGAGGAGCCGATGCGCAGCATCAGAAGATCCCCAGCTGGTCCTTGGCCTCTTCGCTGGCCATCGCGCGCGGGTCCCAGACCGGCGAGAAGGACAGGTCGACGTCCACGTCGCGCACGCCCGGGATCTTCGCGAGCGCGCCGTGGACCGAGGCCAGGAGCATCGGGCCGTACGGGCAGGCCGGCGAGGTCAGGCTCATCGTGAGCTTCACGCGGTGGCCCTCCCCCTCCGCCGCCGGCTTGATCTCGGCGCCGTAGATGAGGCCCAGCTCCGCGATGGAGATGTGGATCTCGGGGTCCTTGACCGGGCCGACCGCGTCGCCGATCTGTTTGAAGGTGAGCGTCTTCATCTTAGCCTCCGGCTGGCACAGGGGGGTGTCGGTGTATTCGGCTTCGTGGCCGCCGTGGGAGAAGCCTTCGAGGCCCTGCAAAAGCGTGTTCCAGCCCAACAAAGCGCATTTGACCCGCAGCGGGAACTTGCGCACCCCGGCCAGCGCCGCGGCCTCGCCCAAGGCCTCCGGCAGGTCGTCGGCCGGACCCTTATCGAGCATGAAGGTCTTAAAGGCCGCCGCGAGGCGGCGGGCGTCGGCCAAAGTGCCGCCCTCCAAGGCCTCGCAGAGCATGGCCACCGAGGCCCGGCTGATCACGCAGCCGTGGCCGCCGTAGCGGATTTCGGAGACCTTGCCGGCCTTAAGCCGCAGCGTCAGCTCCACCTCGTCGCCGCAGACCGGGTTCACGCCGTGCGCGTGCACGTCGTGCGGGTCGAGGCGCCCCTTGTGGGTGTCGTCCTTGTAGTAGTCGACGAGGACGTCCCGGTAGAGCTCCTGAAGCTCTGAATCGCCTTCGTTCATCGCCATCTCAAGCCTTCGCCCCGACCTTGAAGAACTCCTTCACCTTCTTTAAGCCCCGCGCGAACGCGGCGACGTCCTCTTCGGTGTTGTAGAGGTAGAGACTGGCCCGCGCGGTGCCGCCGGTCTGGAGCTTGCGCATCAGCGGCTGGCAGCAGTGGTGGCCGACCCGGACGGCCACGCCTTCGGAATCGAAGACCTGGCCCACGTCGTGCGGGTGGACGCCTTCGACGTTGAAGGAGACGACCCCGCCGCGCTCCTTGGGGTCCGAGGGGCCGTAGACGGTCACGCCCGCCTCGCCCCTGAGGACTTCGAGGAGCTTGAGCGTCAGGGCCTCCTCGTGCGCCCGCAGCGCGTCCATCCCGCAGGCCTCGAGGTAGTCCACCGCGGCGCCGAAGGCGGCGCAGTCGCCCAAGGACGGCGTGCCGGCCTCGAAGCGGTGCGGCACCGTGTTCCAGGTGGAGCGCTCGAACCAGACTTCCTGGATCATGCCGCCGCCGCCGAGGAAGGGGTCCATCTTCTCGAGCACCTCGGGCTTGCCGTAGAGGAAGCCCACGCCGGCCGGGGCGAGCATCTTGTGCCCGGAGAAGGCCAGGAAGTCGCAGCCCCAGGCCCGCACGTCGGTCTTCATGTGCGGGACCCACTGGGCGCCGTCGACGAGCGCCAACGCGCCCGAGTCGTGGGCGACCTTGACGAGGTCGGCCACGGGCGAAAGGGTGCCCAGCGCGTTCGACATCGCGCTGAAGGCGAAGAGCCGGGTCTTCGGGGTGATGGTGCGCCGGGCGGCCTCGGCCGTCACGCGGCCCTCCGCGTCGACGGGCACCTGGCGCAGGCGCACGCCCTTGTCTTTGGCCAAGAGCTGCCAGGGCACCAGGTTCGAGTGGTGCTCGAGCTCGGTGACGAGCACCTCCTCTCCGGGGCGCATGTGCTTGCGGGCCCAGCCGTGGGCGACGAGGTTGATGGCTTCGGTCGTGTTGCGCACGAAGACCATGTTGGACGGGCTCTCGGCGTTGACGAACCGGGCCGCCTTCGCGCGCGACTCCTCGATGACCTTCTCCCCCTCCTCGGCCAGCGTGTGCACGCCGCGGTGGATGTTCGCGTTGGTGCGCTCGTAGTAGGCGGTCAGGGCCTTGATGACGGAATTGGGCTTCTGCGTGGTCGCGGCGCTGTCGAGGTAGACGAGCGGCTTGCCCCGCACGCGGCGGTTGAAGATGGGGAAGTCGGCGCGGGCGCGCGCGGCGTCGAAGGCGCTCACAGGCCCTCCACCACGAGGTCGACGCCGACGACCTTCACCGGGAAAGTCCGCACCGGCACGACGGCCGGCATGCGCAGGGCCGCCCCGGACTTCACATCGAAGCGCGCGCCGTGCCGCGGGCATTCGAGCTCGGCGCCCCGGAGGCTGCCCTCTCCGAGCGGCCCGTCGTCGTGCGTGCAGACGTCCTCGACGGCGTAGTAGGTCCCTTCCACGTTGCAGACGGCCACCCGCACGCCGCCCTGCTCGACGAGCTTCATCGTGCCGGGCGGGATGTCGGCGGCCTTGAGCGCGACCGGGCTCACAGGGCCTCCCGGGCCACCAGGGCCTCGAGACGCTCCCGGACGGCCTCCACGGGGATCTCGTCTAAGAGCGCCTGGAAGAAGGCCAGCACGAGCGTTCGCTCGGCCTCGGCGCGGTCGAGGCCGCGCGTCTGCAGATAGAAGAGCTCCGGCTCCTCGAGCGGCCCCGAGGTCGCCGCGTGCTTGCAGGCGACGCGGTCGGGCAGGATCTCGAGGACGGGAGTCGAGTCGGCGCGGGCGCGGTCGGAGAGGAGCAGGTTCTTGTTGGTCTGGT
>SCTT01000451.1 GCA_004322435.1 bacterium | reverse complement strand
TCTATCTCAACAGCGGCACGGGCACCTTCGTCCTGGCCTCTTCGACCACCCTCGAGGGCCGCGGCGGGATGTCGTGGAGCGGCTTGCTCGAGGACCTGGACTTGGACGGCTCCGAGGACCTCTTCCTCGTCAACGGGTTCTACCCCGACACGCTCTTCTTCCACGACGAGGTGAAGCTCCTGCGCTTCGGCGTCGGGGACGGGTCCTTCCGCGCCGCCCCCGCCGGGAACGGCGCCGACTTCCTCGGCACCTCGCGCGCCAGCCTCTCGGCCGACTTCGACCGCGACGGCTGTCCGGACCTGCTGGTGACCGGCCTCCACGGTCCGCGCCTGCTGCGCGGACTGTGTCCGGACGCGCGCGCGTCCTTGCGGCTCCGGCTCGCCCAGCCGGCGCCGAATCCGGACGCCGTCGGCGCGCGCGTCGAGCTCTCGGCCGGCGGCCGCCGGCGCGTCCTGCGTTGGGGGCCCTACGGCGGCGGCCAGCTCTCCTCCTTCTGGGGCGAGCGCCTGGTCGGGCTCGGGGCCGGCCGGGAGGCCGAGGCCGTGACGGTGACTTGGCCGGGGGGGGCGCGGGAGACGTTCGGGCCGCTTACGGCGGGCGAGCTCGCCGTCCTGCGCCGCGGCGCGGGCCGGAAGGCGGACGATGGACGCCGCTGAGTTCCTGGCCTGGGCGCGGCCTTTGGCGGGCGGGGGGGCCGCGGCCCGCTTCTTCTTGGAGCTGCCCGAGAGCCTGCTCGCCGCGGCGGGGTCGGGCCACTTCCTCGAATCCTCGCTGAGCGTCGAGAAAGGCTTTAAGCCGCTTAAGCTGGCTCTCATCCTGGCCGACGGCCCGGGCGAACTCCCTGCCGCCCGGCGCGACGCCCCGGGAAAGGCGCGGGCCGCGGAGTCCGTGCTCGCCGCCCTCGAGGCGGAGGCTCCCCGCCCGGGCGCGGCCGCCGCGCGCGTCGTCCTCGCCGCGCTGGCGCGCTGGCGCCTGCGGGGCTCGCTGATGCTGAGCCTGGACTTCGACCCCGCCGCCGGACGCTTCGAGAAGCTCTCGCTCTACGGCTATCTCCCGGGGCCCGAGGCCCTGCCGGAGCTCTTGACCCCGTTCGGGCTGGCGGCGGACGCCGCGCGCCTCAAGCCGCTGGCCGGGCCGACGCTGGCCTTCTTCGGAGTCGACGTCCCCGTCCGGGGCCCGGCCGTCCTCAAGCTCTACAACAAGACGCCCTGGCCCGACGCGGGCCTCCCGGAGCCCGCCCGCTCGGCGGCGCCGGCCCTCCTCGAAGCCGGACCCTTGCGGGACGTGACCCGCATGACGCGGCTGGGGACCGCCGCCTCCGAGAAGGTCTACCTGGGATTTGCGCGGGGGGTGCCTCTCGCCGAGCTCGGCCGCCTGCGGGCGTTCGGCGGGGGTCGAGGGCCCCTCTCCCTGCTGGGGGAGGCGGGGCGCCGGCTCAAGGCGCGCTTCGTCGGCTTCGACGCGGGGACGGCCGAGGTGTACTTTGACGCTTCTGGTTTCGGCCCGCGCGAGGATTTGTCATGATGCGCCGGATGGGCAAAGCGGCGTGGGACGTCGTCGTCGTCGGCGGCGGCCCCGGCGGGGCCGCCGCGGCGAACCTGCTCGCCGCCCGCGGCCGCCGCGTGCTGGTCCTCGAGGCGGAGCGCTTCCCCCGGCCGCACATCGGCGAGTCCCTGCTGCCCGGCGTCAACGCTCTCTTCGAGCGCCTGGGCGTGATGGAGCGCCTCAAGAAGGAGCGCTTCTGGTTCAAGACCGGGGGCTCCTTCCTGTGGGGCCGCGACGCGCACCCCTGGTCCACCCACTTCGTGCAGAAGGCCGAGGTCTTCGGCTACGCCGTCGACGAGCGGGCGACCTGGACCTGGCACGTGGACCGGCCGCGCTTCGACGCCATCCTCCTGGACGCCGCGCGCCGCCGGGGCGCCCGCGTGGAGCACGGCGCCCGCGTGACGGGCGTCGACGCCGCGGGCGGCCGAGTGCGCTCCTTGACGGTGCGCGGCGAGGACGGCGCGGAGCGCCGGGTCTTTGCGAAGCTCTTCATCGACGCGAGCGGGCAGGCCGCCGTGCTCGCCGGAGCTCTGGGCGGGCGCCGCCCCGACCCGCAGCTGCGCTCGAGCGCGCTGGGCGCTTACTTCACCGGCGCGCGGTTCTTCACCGGCGCTCTGGCGAGCCGGGTCTTCCTCGAAGCCTTGCCCGACGGGGTCGCGCTGTGGTGCGCGCTGGCCGGCGGGCGCCTCGCGGTGCACGTCCTCTTCGACTCCGACGAGCTCCCCTCCGCGCGCCGCGACCCGGAGGCCTTCTTTCGCCGCAAGCTCGCCCGCACGAAGGAGGTCGGCCCGCGCCTGCGCCGCGCGCGCCGCACCGGGGGCTTCCTGCTCACCGAGGGCTATTCGCAGCGGAGCCTCCGCTTGGCCGCGCCCAACGCCTACCTCGTCGGCGACGCCGCCGGCTACGTCGACCCCATCCTGACGACGGGGGTCTTAAACGCCCTCCTCTCGGGGACGCTGGCCGCCGACTGCGCGCACGCCGCGCTCTCCGACCCCGCCCGGGCGGCGGAGCTGGCGGCCCATTACGCCGCGGTCCACGGCCGCCGCTTAGACGACCTCCGGGACCTGACGATGCTCTACTACGACGAGAACCGGGCGCGGCGCGGCCGCTTCTGGCGGCGGCGCGCGACCGCCGACCACGCGGCCAACCGCTTCGCGCTCTTCGCGCACACCTACCGCATCCCGGGACACCGCCACTGGGAGTCCCCTATGCTGCGCGGCTACTTCCGGCGCTGGTTCGACCACCTGGGGCCCCCGGCGGCGGTGCGCCGCGACCCGCGCTTTAGGGCCGCCGCCGAGGCCCAGCGCGCGGTAGACCTGGCGTGGATCGACGACCCGCTTTTGTCCCCGCCGGGGGTGCCCGCATGACGCCGGCCGAGGTGCTCGCCTGGGCGCGCCGCCACCATCCGGTCAAGCCCGGCACGGCCTGGAACGCGCTGTCTGCCGGGGTGAAGACGCTCGCCGCCGGGCGGGGACGGAAGGCGCTCGTCACCGACCACTTCCAGGCCTGCCTCAATACGCGCGACCTGTGGTCGGTGGTGAAGCTCGTCCACGTCGCCGAGAACGCGCATCCCGGCGACGAGCGCTCGGGGTGGGGCCTCGTGCCCGCCCGGCGCCGGGCAGTGAAGCGCTTTCTTAAAGGGCTCAACGCCTCGGCCGGGACGCGCTTCGACTCGGGCCTCTTGGACCGCGTGTGGGACGCCGTGCTCGCCGCGGGGGCCAAGGGGTGGTATCCCATCCTGGGCTTCGAGTTCCATCCCGCCGGCGGGACCTTCCCCGAGGTCAGCCTCTACGCCGAGCACCGGGCGGACGCGGCCGCGGCGGCGGCGGCCCGGGCGCTCGCTCCCGAGGCTTTGCCGCGCCTCAAGGGCCGCAAGGTGTTCGCGTTGGGCCTCGACCTCTTGGCCGACGGGCGCTGGCGCCTCAAGTTCTACTTCGACGCCCCGGCCTCGGAGGCCTCCGCCCTGCTGGCCCAGCTCGACCGGCGCCTCACGCCGGCGCGCGCGCTGGCCCTCTTGCGCACGCGCCCGGAGGGCGGCTTCGAGGAGACGCGCAAGGCGTACGTGCCTCTTAAGACTTCCGAGCCCGGCCGGGTGACCTCGCTGTCGGGTGAAGAGTTCCCCGAGGCGGCCCGGGGCGCGCTCAAGGCCTTCGCGCGCTCCATCGCCCCCGCCCTGCGCGGCCAGCATCTGTTCTACATCGGCTCCTCCGACGAGAAGACCGAGGTCTACTTCGGGC
>SCTT01000450.1 GCA_004322435.1 bacterium | reverse complement strand
CTGGTAGACGCTCACGGGGAACTGGGCGTCATGGCGGCCGTCGGCGACCTCGAGGGCGGCGCGCTCGACGGCGGAGGCCAGGCGGGCGGGCAGGAGCCCGAGGTCGCGGTTGACGCGGGCGCAGGCGGCTTTGACGAGGCCGAGCGCGTGGACGAACTCCGGGCGCATCGGGCGGCCGTAGGGGAAGTTCTCGACGGCGCGCTGGGTCTGGGCGCCCCACAGGGCGCCCTTGGGGACGTTGACGGCGCCCATCGTGTCCCGCTCGACGCGGCCCCCCTGGCGTGGCATGGGCCAATGATACAATGTCGCCGATGGCTCCGTTCTCCTCCGCCCTGCGCCGTTTCGGCGCCCTCGCCGCGACGGCGGCCCTGCTGGCCCAGACCTTCCTCCCCGCCGCCCACGCGTGGCGCGTCGACGCCGCGGAGAAGACGTACCATGCCTCGGTCCACGACTCGGGCCGCGCGGGCAGCGTCTGCGGCGGCCACACCGGCGACCACCATCATCACACCGACGCCGACTGCCCGCTATGCCCCCTTTACGCGTCCGCGCGCCTGACCGCCGTCCACGGCGCCTGCGCGGCCGGCGCTCCCCCCCGGCCCTCTTCCCTCCTCAACGGCGCCTCCGTCGTCTGCTCGTCGGCGGACATCGCCAGCGCCCCCGTCCGCGGCCCCCCTGCCTTCCTCTCCTAACCCCCCGACTCATCCGTCATAGACGCACCCGCACGACCCTTATTAAGGAGAGACCATGAGACGCCTGCTTTTGACGTCGCTCTTGTTCGCCCCCCTGGCCGCCCGCGCCCAGGCCCCCGCCGAGGACCGCCTCAAGGCCCTCGAGGACCGCCTCGAGAAGCTCGAGGGCGCCCCCGCGAAGACCTCCGCGTCGGCGTTCAACCCCGCGATGGGGATGTCCGTGGACGGGCTCTATCGCCAAACCCACGACCGCGGCACGTTCAACCTCCGCAGCGCCGAGGTCAATCTCGAGGCCCCGGTGGACCCGTACCTCAAGGCCTGGGCCATCCTGAACGCGAACGCCAAGGAGGTCTCCCTCGAGGAGGCCACGCTCGAGACCACGGCCCTGCCCTACAACCTCACGGTGCGCGGCGGGCGCCTGTTCGCGAGCTTCGGCCGCATGGGGCACTTCCACGACCATGAGCTGCCCGTCATCGACCGGCCGAACTCGCTCGACGCCTTCGTCAATGGCGAGACGCAGGCCGACGGGTTCGAGGTCTCGTACCTGCTGCCGACGGACCGTTTCGCCACCGCGACGCTCGGGATGTACAACAAGCTCGGGGCCGAGAACACCCGGGCCGCCAACGACGCCGCACGGGGCCTGAGCCAATTCACGTACCTGGGCCGCGTCGCCGCCGCCTTCGAGTTCGGCGAGGACCACCAGGTCGACCTGGGGCTTAGCTCGGCCTGGACGCCCAAGCGCCCCGTCACCGAGAACATGGCGACCACCACCTCCGGCCACGTCGTCGGCGAGGTCACGAAGAAGAACACCTGGCGCACTCTAAACGGCCTCGACATGACCTACCGCTGGCAGCCGGCGGCCGGCGGGCTGTATAAGGGGCTGCTGTGGGGGACCGAAGTCCTGCAGAACGACGAGCGGACCTTCGGGCGCAACGTCGGCGACGACAACCTGCCCAAAGACCGCGTACGTTCCTACGCCGGCTACTCCTTCGTCCAGCTGAAGCTCGGCCGTCACTGGCGGCCGACGATGATGTATGACATCACCCAGGACATGGCCGCCGCGCGCACCAACACGAACACGCTGACGCTGGCGCTGACCTACGACGTCACCGAGTTCCACCGCCTGCGCGCCGCGTTCTCCCAGGTCACGAACAGCCTGCCGGGCTCCTGGCACAACGATGTCGTGGGACTGCAATGGACGGCCGTCCTCGGACACCATGTCCACGGCTTCCGGGACCGGTGACATGAAGACGACCCTGCTCGCCGCCTCTTTCGCGCTCGTCCTGGGGAGCCCCCGCGCCGCCGCGGCCAAGCCCCTGCGGGTGGTCGCCACCACGCCGGAGCTCGCCGACATCGTCCGGCGCGTCGGAGGCGCGAACGTCTCCGTGGACGGCCTCGCCCGCGGGCCCGAGGACATCCACCAGGTCGTGATGAAGCCGAGCTTCGTCACGAAGCTCAACAAGGCCGACGCCGTCGTCTACCTGGGGCTCACGCTCGAGCATTCGTTCTTGACCGGGCTCCTCGACGTCGCCCGGAACCCGCGCCTTCGCCAGGACAACGTCCGGCAGTGCGCCGGCGAAGGCTGCATCGACTGCTCCGAGGGCGTCAAGGTGCTCGAAAAGCCGGCCAGCGTCAGCCGCGCCGAGGGCGAGATCCACCCCCAGGGCAACCCGCACTACAACCTGGACCCCGACGAAGGCCCGACCGTCGCGCGCAACGTCGCCGCGGGGCTCTCGCGGGTCGACCCGGCCGGCGCGGCGGACTACGACAAGAACCTCAAGGCCTTCCTCGCGGAGCTCGAGCCCAAGCTCGCCGAATGGCGCAAGAGAGCCGCGGCCCTCAAGGGCGTGAAGGCCGTCTCGTACCATCAGGATACGCCGTACCTGGCCCGCTTCACGGGCCTGCAGTTCGTCGCGACCGTCGAGCCCAAGCCCGGCGTCCCCCCCACGCCCACGCACCTCGAGAGGGTCGTGGCGCTGATGAAGGCCCAAGGAGTCAAGCTCATCGTGCGCGAGCAGCACTTCGACGCGAAGACGACCGCCTGGCTGGCGGAGCAGACCGGCGCCAAGGTCGCGGTCATCGGCGTGATGGGCAACGCGCTGCCGAAGACGGGCACATACCTGGAGTTCGAGGAGAGGAACCTCGCGAACCTGTTGGAGGCGGTGAGGCCATGAAGCCCCCCCTCCTGCGCTTCCGGCACGCCTCCGTCGGCTACGGGTCCTCCCCGGTGCTGACCGGGGTCACGCTGGACGTGGTCGAGGGGAACTTCGTCGGCGTCCTCGGGCACAACGGGTCCGGGAAGACGACTTTGCTCAAGACCATCCTGGGCCTCATCCCGAACCTCAAGGGCGAGTTCGCCGCGCGAGGCAAGGCCGGCGGCGCGCCGCGCTTCGGCTACGTCCCTCAGAAGGAACGCCTGGACCCGCTCTATCCTCTGACGGGCCGCGACGTGGCGGCGATGGGGACCTACCGGCGCCTGGAGCTGTTCCGGCGCCTGCGCGGCCTGGCTCGGGAAGACCACATCGCCGAGTGCCTGGCCGACTGCGGGGCCGCCGCCCTGGCCGACAAGCGCTTCAGCGACCTCTCCGGCGGCCAGAAGCAGCGCGTGCTCATCGCGCGCGCGCTGGCGGCCGAGCCGGAGGTGCTGGCCTTAGACGAGCCGCTCTCCGGCATCGACGTGACGACCCAGCGCGCGCTGATCAAGCTCCTCAAGCATCTGAAGGAGGAGCGCGGGCTGACCGTGCTGATGGTCAGCCACCGCGTCCACGTGGAGAAAGACCTCTTCACCCATGTGGTCTGGTGCGACGAAGGGAAGGCCCATTCGGGCGAGACCGGCGAGATGCTCAAGGGCCGGCTCGGCGAGATGTTCCGGGGGGAGATGTGAGCCTGCTCGCCGAGGTGCTCGCCCCCTCCTTCCTCCTCCACCACGCCGTCTACGGGAGCCTCGCGGTGGGCTTCGTGTGCCCGCTCGTCGGCGTCTACATCATCCTGCGGCGCATGGTGTTCTGGGGCGTGGCGCTCCCTCAAGTCTCGGCCGCCGGCATCGCGGCGGCGCTGATGCTCCAGGGCCTCGGCTATGCCTGGCTTTCGGGCGGCGAGGCCGGCGAGCGCCATCTGGCCATCGTGGGGGCCGTGCTTTTCACCGGCGCGGCCATCCTGGCCCTGGCCTGGCTGGAACGCCGGGGCGGGAGCGTCGGGGACGGGCGCCTCGGCGCGCTCTACGCCGCCGCCGGCGCGGCCACCATCCTCTGCGTCGCCTGGAACGCGGCCGGAGAGACCGAGATGATGGGCCTGCTCAAGGGCGAGATCGTCTCCATCTCGGAGAGCGACTTCCACGCGATGATCAACGCGTTCGCGGCCATCGCCGCGGGGCTGTTTTTGTTCCAGAAGGAGCTGCTGCTCGTGAGCTTCGACCGCGACATGGCGGTGACTTTGGGACGCAGCGTGGTGGTCTGGGACGCGCTGCTCTACCTGATGGTGGGCCTGACGGTGTCCTTGGGCGTGATGACGGTGGGGCCGCTCGTGATCTTCGGCCTGCTCGTGCTGCCGCCGATGGCGGCCCTGCCCTGGGCGCGGTCGATGGGGGCGCTGTCGGTCCTGGCGTCGCTCGCCGGGGGCCTGAGCGCCCTGGGCGGGTTTCTGCTCTCCTACTCCTACGACCTGCCGCTCGGGCCGGTCATCGTGGGCGCCGCCACGGCGGCCTGGGCCGCCTCGGCGGCGCTACGCGCCCTGGTCGACCTTCGCAACGGGGGCCGCGCCGCGCCCTGAAGAGACGTCGCCGGTCCGCACCGCGATGTGGACCGGCAAAGTGAAGTAGAAGGCCGCGCCGCGCCCGGGCTCGCTCTCCAGCCAGAGGCTGCCGCCCATGAGCTCCACCATCGCGCGCGCGATGGCCAGCCCCAGGCCGGTGCCCGAGCCGCTCGTCTTGCCCGCCTCGCCCTGCGCGAAGTACCGGAAGAGCTGGGCCTGCTCGTCGGCGGAGATGCCGGGCCCCGAATCGCGCACGCAGAACAAGAGCGACCCGGCCCGCTCGCGGCGCCCGCGCCGCACCGACACCTCGACGCGGCCGCCCGCCGGCGTGAACTTGAGGGCGTTCGAGAGGAGGTTCGTCAGGACCTGGGTCAGGCGCTTGGGGTCGGCCGAGGCCGGAGGAAGGTCCGGCTCCCGCACGACGGCCAGGGCCAGGCCCTTCTTGTCCGCCCAGGGGAGCAGCGCCGTCACCGCGTCCCGGGCGGCGTCGCCGGCCGACAGCGGCCGCGCGGAGACCGAGAGCTTCCCGGTCTGGAGCTTCGAGGTCTCCAAGATGTCGTCGATGAGCCCGCCCAGGCGCTCGGCGTTGCGCAGCGCGATGTCCAAGACCTCGGCGGCGTTCGCCGGGTCCCCGCCCTCGCGCATCAGCTCCAGCGCGCAGCGGATGGCGGTCAGCGGGGCCCTCAGCTCGTGGGTGAGATAGGCGGCGGTTTTGTCTTCCATGGCCTCAGTATGGGTGACGCCAGGGTGACAACCACGAAGGAATCACGAAACCGTAACACCACCAAAGTCACGGCTCCGGGCTATTTCTTGATGAGGGCGTCGAGCTCGCGCATCTTGCGGCGCTCGAGCCACAGCCACAGGCCGCCCGAGACGAAGAAGCCGGCCAGCACGCGCAGGTCTTCGTTGTCGACGCGGACGAAGTAGAAGAACGTGCCCCCCGCGCACAGGAAGGCCGTCCACCGCAGGAGGCGCCGCGCCCACATGGGGTTGATTTTACCCCCTTTCCAGGCTACATATGGGGTAGCCCCCTGGAGGACCGCATGCCCTTCGCTCCCGCCCTCGCTTTGCTGACGCTCTTGGCCGCCCCTTCCTATTCCCAGGTGAAGCGCGAAGACGCTAAAGCGGCCCCTCCGGCCCTCCCGCAATCGGCCGTCCCGGGAGCCGCCGCGGGCGGCAAGGCCTATGACGGAGCCGCGGCGCCCGGGGCCCCGTCCACCCCGCCGGCGGTCGAAGGGCGCCGGGTGGGGCCCTCGACGAAAGGCCCCATCGAGCCCGAGCCCTCCCTCGAGCCCTCGCTCTTGGCGGCGCCGGTGGCCGTGGACAAGCCGCTCTTCGACAAGCTCGTCACCCACGTGCGGAAGTTCTGCTCGCCCGACGACGAAAGCGGGCTGTGCTGCCTCTCGGGCCAGGCCCCGCTCAAGAAGGGCGCGCCGAACCGGACCGCCTGCCTGGACGTCCAGGTCCCGCAGGAGGAAGGGGACGTCCACTACGCCGTCTACCGGGAGACGTTCGTGGGCCTGACGCTGCTGAGCACGACGGCGCTCCCGAAGGAAAAGCGCGTCGAGCAGGTCACGCTCGAGGTGGCGATGGACGGCTCGGTCACCCAGGTGGAGATCTCCTCCGAGGGGACCGACGGGCTCCAGCACCGCGCGAACCCGATGAAGGCGGGCGAGACCGAGCCGCTCTTCACGGCCGCGGCCAAGGACCTCCTCCTCATCACGCCCAGGGTCAAGATCTGAAGCGGGCCGCCGCGGCGGCGGCCGCGGGGCTCCTCGCGGCCGGCCTCTTCGCCTGGGTCGCGACGACGCGCTTTCCCGGCGGCCAAAGCCTCGAGTTCTGCCACTACGGAGAGATCGGCCGGCAGTTCGCCGGCGGCAACGGCCTGCGCACCGAGGTGCTCTACCCCGCCGAGGCCGCCCTGCTCGCCGCGCGCGGCGCCGACTTTTCGAAGGCCGTCCCCATCGTGGGCCGCTTCCCTCTCTTCGCCCTCCTCGTCGGCGCGGCCGAGGCGGCGCTCGGTCCCACGGACCGCGCCGTGCTGGCCGCCTCGGGGGCGGCGCTGGCCGCGGCGGCGGCCGCCGCGGCCTGGGTGCTGACGCCCTGGCTCGGGCCCCTCGGCGCCCTGACGGCCGCGCTGGCCTTCGCCCTCTCCCCGTCGGTGGTGCGCGGCTTCGCCCTGTGGGGCACGCCGGACCTCTTGTTCTGCGCGCTGTGGCTCCTGTTCCACGACGCCTGGACCCGCCGCGCGGCCGCGCGCACCACCGGCCTGCTGGCCGCGCTCTGCTGGCTGGCCCGCCCCAACGCCGTGCTGTTCGCCCCCCTCTACGCCGCCGAGCTCCTCTACAACGAACCCACCCGCCTGGCCTGGGCCGCGGGCGCGGCCTGCTGGGGCGTGGCGGGCTGCGCGCCGTGGGCTTACGTCCAGTGGAGCGCGGCCGGCGTCGTCTTGAACCCCAACGGCCTCTGGAACCTGGCGGCCGGAGTCCTCACCGAAGAGCCCGGCTGGCGCTACGCGCGCGTGCTCTCGCTGTCTTCGCTGACGCCCGACCTGGTCCTCGTCCTCGGCAGGAAGGCCGCCGCGGGGCTGCTGCGCTGGCTGACGCTCGCGCCGCGCTTCTGGCAGATGGAGGTGCTGGCGCCCTTCGCCGTCCTGGGGCTGGCCCTGGCCGGGCGCGAGCTCGACGCCGAGCGGCGGCGGTGGTGGCCGCTGTGCGGGGCGCTGCTCGCGGCCCAGGCCCTGGCCTTCGCGCCGCTGCGCGTCGAGAGCCTGGGCGCCCACGTCGCCGGGCGCTACGAGCTCTGGTTCGCGCCGGTCTGGGCCGCCCTCGCCGTCCTCGGCTGGCGGCGCGCGACCGAGCGCAGCCGCTTCCTGCCCTGGGCCGCCCCCGTCGTCCTGGCCGGGCTCGGGATGTGGTACGGACGCCTCTACGCCCTGCCCGAATTGGGCTTCGGGCATCCCGCCGGCGCGCCGGCGGCCTGGCCGGAGCTGGCGGCGGTGACGGCGGAGCCCGGCCCCGGGTTCGTGGCGACGAACATCCCGGGGCACGTCGGCTGGTACGGCAAGCGGCGCGCCGTGCTCCTTCCGGCGGGCCCCGAGGAGTTCGAGCGCCTCAAGGCCCTCCTGCCCGTCGGACCCCTCCTCATCTCGACCTTGCCCGTCGGGCAGGTGACCGACATGCCATACTGGCTGAGCCTGCTGCGCGAGAAGGCCGAGGCCGACCGCTTCTGCGCCCGCTTCGGCTACCGCATCGCGCTGGCTTCGCCGCAGGCGCTGGTGCTGGTGCCGTTAGCGGCGCACTGACAGATTCAGTTGGGGGAATTTACGCGCTTCGGGCGCGTGGGTTCGAGGATTCCACGTACGGGAATCCTCGAACCTCCTCTCCTTGAACGGCGAAGCTTATCCCAGGCTAAGTTGAAATCATTCAAAATCCATCACAATCCAAATCGTAGAACTCGAATTTAGAGCTTCAAAAAATTGAGGAGAGGTTCGAGGATTGCGGATGTTCGCAATCCTCGAACCCACGCGCCCGAGGCGCGTAAACTCCTCCGTTCAGGGCTCGTTCAGCCCCCCGCCTAGGACCTAAGAACTCGCCCATTAGGCCCGACGGCCCATCCGCTCCGGCTCCTCTTCCTTTATATTGGTGTCATGCGACGCTGGCTCGCTGTCCTGACCTCTTGTCTCCTGTCAGCGTCCCTTCCTTCCTCCGTCTGGGCTCAGTTCGCGCGGGCCGCCCGCCCCGTCCCCGCCGTGACCGTCGCTCCCGGCGCCGTTCATATCGCGCCGGCGTCCGCGCCGAACCTCGCGCCTTCGCTGGCCGCACCGAACGCACTTCCCTCTCCTTCGTTCTCGCCGAAACCCGTCACCGCTTCCCCTCTCCCGCTTGCGGCAGAGGGTAGGGTGAGGGCCGCCGCCGTTCTCCCTCACCCCGCCCCTCTCCCGCTAGCGGG
>SCTT01000449.1 GCA_004322435.1 bacterium | reverse complement strand
CCCGCGGCCTGGAACCCCCCCAGCTCGCCGCTGCACCCCTTCGTCCGCCTCGAGGAACTCCACTGCATCGGCTGCCGCTTGAACGACTGCCCCACCCAGATCGAATGCCTGCGCGACCTCCCCGCCGACCGGGTGTTCGCCGTCTGCGAAAGAGTCCTGGCCGTGAAGGGCCGCGCATGACCCTCGAGGCCCGCCGCGCGCGGATGCGGGAGTCCCTCCTCGGGCGCGCCTCGCTCACCGTGCTCTCCTGGCTCTACGGCGCCGGAGTGGCGCTGCGCAACGGCGCGTACTCCGCCGGGCTGCGCCGCGCCCGGCACGCCGGCTGCCGCACGGTCTGCATCGGCAACATCACCACCGGCGGCACCGGCAAGACCCCGGCCGTCCTGCTCGCGGCGCAGACCCTCAAGAAGAAGGGCTTCAAGCCCGCCATCCTGAGCCGCGGCTACGGCCGCAAGGCCGGGGGCCGCGACGTACAAGCCCTGCGCGACGGCCGCTCGCCCTCCTGGGAAGAGGTGGGCGACGAGCCTTGGATGATGCACCGCGCCTTGAAAGGCCTCGACATCCCCATCCTCGTCTCCCCCGACCGCGTGGCCGCCGCCGAGACGGCGGTCCGCTTCTGCGGCCCGGACATCCTGCTCTTAGACGACGGCTTCGGCCACCGGCGCCTGGGCCGCGACGCCGACATCGTGCTCTTGAACGCCTTGGACCCCTTCGGCGGCGGCCGCCTGCTGCCGGCGGGGAACCTGCGGGAGCCCAAGTCGGCGCTCGCCCGCGCCGCTCTGGCCCTGGTGACCCACGCCGACCAGGTCCAGCCCGAGCGCCTGGCCGAGATCCGCGCCGCCATCGAAGCCGCCCGCCCGGGCCTGCCCGTCGCGGAGTCGGTGCACAAGGCCGAGGGCGTCTACGGGCTCAAGGACGAGGTCCGGCACTCGCTGCGCTGGCTCAAGGGGCGCAAGGTCTGCGCCCTGAGCGCCATCGGCTCGCCGACCTCCTTCGAGGCCGAGCTGCGCAAGGCCGGCGCCGAGGTCGTGCAGGCCTGGCGCTACCCGGACCACCACCCCTACACCGCCGACGAGATGCGCTCCATCGAATCGGTGCGGGCCGGCCTGCCGCTCGTGACCACCTTCAAGGACTTCCCCCGCCTGCCCAAGGGCTGGGAGGCCCTCCTGAGCGGCGAGGTGCTGGCGCTGGGCATCCGCCTCGAGGTCGTGAGAGGCAAGGCCAAGTGGGAAGAGGCCCTCTGCGGCGAGGCCGTCCCCGTGCACGAGGAGCCGCCGGAAGAGGAGGAGACGTGAGCCGCCGGCCCGCCGTCTTCCTCGACCGCGACGGGACGCTCAACCCCGACCGCCCGGGCTGGTATCTGACGCACCCCAAGCAGATGCGGGTCTACAAGCGCGCGCCGGCGGCCTTGAAGCTCCTGCGCGCGGCGGGCTTCCGCCTCGTGGTGGTCACGAACCAATCGGGCCTCGGCCGCGGCTACCTCGACGAGCCGACGTTGGGGCGCATCCACGCGAAGCTCAGGCGCCTCTTGGCCGCCGGCGGCGCGCGTCTCGACGGCATCTACTACTGCCCGCACCACCCCGACGTGCGCTGCTCCTGCCGCAAGCCGCTCGCCGCCCTGGCCCGGAAGGCCGTGCGCGAGCTCGGGCTCACCCTCGAAGGCTCGGTCGTCATCGGCGACAAGCCCGCCGACATGGGCCTCGCCCGGGCGCTCGGCGTGCCCGGGGTCCTCGTCCTCACCGGCCACGGCCGCCATTTCCGCCGCAAAAGCGCCGCCCTGAAGCCCGCCGCGGTGCGCCGGGACGTCCTGGGCGCCGCCCGCTGGGTGACCGAGAACCTCAAGTGACCGCGCTCTTTTTCCTCCTCGCTCTGGGCGCCGCGGCGGCGCCGCCGGCCATCACGAGCTCGACGGTCAAGAGCCCGTCCGACCTGGTGGGCGCCCGGCTCAAGCCCGAGGCCGACTGGACCAAGGTCAACTTCTTCCCCGAAAAGCTCACCTACGAGGTGAAGTGGGGCGTGGTCACGATGGGGACCTCGGACGTGGCCGTGCAGGAGGCGGTGGACTTCAACGGCCAGCCCGCCTACCACATCGTCTCGCACGCCCGCACCACCGGCTTCGGGGACCGCTTCTACAAGGTCCGCGACCTCAACGAGGCGTGGATGCACGTGGGGGACCTGCGGAGCCTCGGCTACTCGAAGCAGCTGCGCGAAGGGAGCTTCTTCCGCGACGAGTGGGTGGTCTTCGACTACCCGAACAAGGCCTTCCTGGCCAAGCGCGTCAACAAAGACGAGACCTTCTCCTACTCCACCGGCACCGTCCCCGGCGCGGTGCAGGACATCCTCTCGAGCATCTACCTGGTCCGCCCGCGGCGGCTGGCCGTGGGCGACGAGATCGTCCTCGACGTCAACACGCGCTCGAACTGGCCGCTGACCATCAAGGTCCTGCGCAAGCACAAGGTGAAGGTGCCCGCGGGGACGTTCTCCTGCGTGGTCGTGGAGCCGATGCTGCGCGACGAGGGCATCTTCATCCAGAAGGGCCGTTCGCTCCAGGTCTGGCTCACCGACGACGACCGCCACATCCCCGTGCTGATGCAGGTGGACATCCTCATCGGCTCCATCTCGGCGTACCTCACCAAGATCGAGCGGTGAAGGAGCGCGCGGCCCTAGCCGCGGCTCTGGCCGCCGCCGCCCTGCTGGCCTTCGGCGGCGCGCTGGGCGCCCCCCCCGCCTACGACGACCAGGTCTACCTGCAGGCCAACCCGTTCCACCGCCAGAGCGCCGGCGCGGTCCTCAAGGCGCTCGTGTCGCGGGACTACTTCGCGCGCACCGACGAGCGCTCCTGGCAGCCGCTGGTGACCGCGCTCGAGTCCGCGGCGCGTGGGCGGCCCGGGCCGGTGCGGGCCGCCGCTTTGGCCGCCTGGGCGGGGTGCGGGGTGCTGGTCGCGTCCTTGGCCGCGGCCCTGGGGGCCACCCCGGCGGGAGCTGCCGCCGGCGCGCTGGCCTTCACGCTGTTCCCGGCGGCCGCGGAGGCGTTGGCCGTGGCGTCCTTCTCGGGGCACGTGTTCGCGCTGTTCTTCGTCCTCGCGGCGGCGCGGCTGTTCTTGGCCGGGTCCGCGTTCGGGGCCGCCGTGGCGCTCGCTCTGGGCCTGACCGCCAAAGAGAGCGCCGTCACGGCTTTGCCCGTGCTGGCACTCTTGGCGTGGGCGCAGGGACTCTCTTGGCGCAAGGCCGTCCCCGCGCTGGCGGTCTTCGCCGTCTACGCGGTGTGGCGCTGGGGATTCTTGGAGCCGGCGCCCCCCATCGGCGCGCTGGCCTACCCTTTCGATGGGACCCTGCCCTGGCAGTCCTTTGGCTTTCAGGTGCGCCATCTCGTCTTGCCCTGGCCGCTGTGCCTCGAGCGGACTTTCGATTCGGCCTGGGACATTGAGCGCTTCGCGCGCTTCCTCGCCCCGCTCGCCTGGGCGGGCGCGGCCTGGGTCTGCCGCCGCGAGCGTCCCCGTTTAGCCGCCCTCCTGTGGGTCGGCGCGGCCGCGGCCCCCGTGCTGCACCTCATCCCCTTCGCCAACCTCTCCCCCGCCGCGGACCGGTACCTGCTCGCGTCCGCGGCTCCGGCCGCCGTCTTCGCCGCGCTGTGGGCGGGCACTCAGCGCCGCGCGGGCGTGCTGGCCGCGCTGGGATTGGTCTTCGGCGCGCTCGCCGTGCCTCGGGCTCTTCTCTTCCGCGAGCCCTCTGCCCTTGCTGGCCAGACCGAGGCCTGCGCCCCCGCGCATCCCCGCGCCTTGGCCCTGCGGGGCGCCGACCTGTACGGCCGCGGGCGGTTTTCCGAGGCGGCGCTCCGCTTCGAGAAAGCCTTCGCCCTCCAGCCCGCCCTGCGCGCACCGTTCCGGGACCCCGGCCTCTTCCACGTACAGGGCCGGGACTATGTCATGGGGCTCATGCGGCTGCGCGAGGGAAAGGGGGCCGAGGCGGAAGGGTACCTGCGGGAGGCCGTCTCGCAGGCCGAGCCGGGCCCGGCGCGGGCGGCCGCCCTAGACCGGCTGGGCGACGCGCTCTTCCTCACGCCGGCGAAAGTCCTGGAGGCCCGAGAAGCCTACCGGCTCGCTTCCGTCGAGGTCCCGTCCTGGGCGATGGCGTACGCCAAGCAGGCCGGCACGATGCGGCAGCCCGAGGCCGCGCAGGCCCTACCGCTCCTGCGGAAGGCTCTGGAGCTCTCGGCGGATGCCACGGACGAAGAGCGCTACTTCCGGGAGGAAGTGACGGCGGCCATCGCGCGGGCGGAAGGGAAGCGGGTCTCGGTGTCAGTGTTTCGGAACTTTCGGAAATAGGGGGTTCGTCAAGTGAGGGGAAATTCAGAAGACTCCAATTGAACCACCAAAATATCAGCCTCAATTGAACTTCCGAAAGTTCCGAAACACTGACACCAGCAGGAACTGACACCGCGACACCCTAAATGATAGAGTGGGGCCCGTGACGGTCCGCTCGCCGATGTCGCGCCGGTTGGACGCCCTCCTAGACCGCTTCCCCAAGCGCCGTATCGTCGTCCTAGGCGACCTGATGCTCGACCAGTTCGTGCGCGGCAAGGTCGGCCGCATCTCCCCCGAAGCCCCCGTCCCCGTGGTGCAGGTCGTCGAAGAGACCTGGATGCCCGGCGGCGCCGGGAACGTCTGCTGCAACCTGGCCGCCTTGGGCGCCTCCGTCTCCCTCGTCAGCGCGTTGGGCGACGACGCCGCCGGCCGCCAGCTCCTGGGCGAGCTGCGCGCCCGCGGCATGGACACCGCCGGCATCGTCCACGACGCCGCCCGCGTGACCACCCAGAAGTGCCGCGTGGTGGCCGAGCACCAGCAGGTCGTGCGCTTCGACCGCGAGACCGTCCAGGCCCTCTCGGCCCCCATCCAGCGGGAGCTGGCGGCCAAGCTCAAGACCGAGGTCGCCCGGGCCGACGCCCTCCTCATCTCCGACTACGGCAAGGGCGTGGTGACCCGCGCGATGGTCCGCGCCGCGCTCTCCGCCGCGCACCGCCACGGGGTCCCCGTGCTCGTCGACCCCAAGGTCGAACACTTCCGGCTCTACCGCGGCGCCGACTGCATCACCCCGAACACCTCCGAAGCCTGGGGCGGCATGCGCCAGTCCCCGAAACCCGGCGAGGAGGCCGTCCGAGCCTTGGGCCGCCGCATCGTGAAGACCCTGCGCCTGAAATCCCTCCTCATCACCCGCAGCGAGAAGGGCATGAGCCTCTTCGAAGCCTCCGGGGCCGTGCGCCACATCCCCGCCCGCGCGCGCGAGGTCTTCGACGTCACGGGCGCCGGGGACACCGTCGTCTCCGTGATGGCGCTGGCGCTGGCCTCGAAGGCCCGGCCCTACGAGGCCGCGCTCCTCGCGAACGCCGCGGCCGGCATCGTGGTGGGCAAGCTCGGCACCGCCGTCACCACCCGCGAGGAGCTTCGCGCCGCGCTGCGCGAGGGCCTGACGTGAAGGACTGCGTCGTCATCATCCCCGCGCGGATGGGCTCGACCCGGCTTCCGCGCAAAGTCCTGCTCCCGCTCGCCGGCCTCCCCGTCGTCGAATGGTGCCGGCGCGCCGCCGTCAAAGCCGGCGTCGGCCCCGTCGTCGTCGCGACCGACCATCCCGAGATCGCCGGCACCGTCGAGCGCCTGGGCGGCACGGCCGTGATGACCCCCGCCGGCTGCCCCTCCGGCACCGACCGGGTGGCCAAGGCGGTGAAGGCCCTCGAGCTCGCCCGCGGCCGCCGCTTCCGGGCCGTCGTGAACCTCCAGGGCGACGAACCCTTCATCCGCGCCTCCACCATCCGCGCCGTCGCTAGGCTGGTGTCCGGCGCGAAACCCGCCGGGGACCTTTCCACCGCCGTCGTGGCGCTGGCCGACGCCCGCCGCGCTTCGGAGCCCAACTTGGTCAAGGCCGTCGTCGCCAAGGACGGCCGCTGCCTGTACTTCACCCGCGCCCCGGCTCCCTACCCCGCCAAGGACGCGAAGCCCGCCTACTACCAGCACATCGGCATCTACGGCTACACGCGGGCCGCGCTCGAGCGCTTCGTGCGCCTGCCCCCCTCCCCCCTGGAGAAGCTAGAGAGCCTCGAGCAGCTGCGGGCTCTCGAGGACGGAATGACCATCGCCGCCGCGGTGGTCGACGACCGCACCGTCGCCATCGACACCGCCAACGACCTGGCGCGCGCCGCGCGCCTGAAGTCCCAAGACGCAAAACAGAGGAACCCTCATGCCTAAGTACATCTTCGTCACCGGCGGCGTCGTCAGCTCGCTGGGGAAGGGCATCAGCGCCGCCTCGCTCGCGAAGCTGCTGCAGTGCCGCGGGCTCAAGGTCACGCTCCTCAAGTGCGACCCCTACATCAACGTGGACCCCGGCACGATGAACCCCTACCAGCACGGCGAGGTGTTCGTCACGGAGGACGGCGCGGAGACCGACCTGGACCTCGGCCACTACGAGCGCTTCCTGAACGTGGACATGCATCACACGAACAACTTCACGGCCGGGCAGGTCTATGAGACCGTCATCGCCAAGGAGCGCCGCGGCGAGTTCCTGGGCGCGACCGTGCAGGTCATCCCGCACATCACCGACGAGATCAAGGGCCGCATCCGGATGGCCGCGAAGGGCCACGACGTCGCCATCGTCGAGATCGGCGGCACCGTCGGCGACATCGAGTCGCTGCCCTTCCTCGAGGCGGCGCGCCAGCTGGGCCTCGAGGTCGGCAAGGACTCGGCGCTCTACTTCCATGTGACGCTCCTGCCCTACATCAAGGCCTCCGAGGAGCTCAAGACCAAGCCCACCCAGCACTCGGTCGGCAAGCTGCGCGAGATCGGCATCAATCCCGACATCATCGTCTGCCGCTCGGAGCGTCCCATCTCCCCCGAGCTGCGCGCGAAGATCGCGATGTTCTGCTCGGTGCACAAGGACTCGGTCATCCAGGCCCCCGACGTCTCCACCATCTACGAGGTGCCGGTCGTGTTCCAGAAGCAGGGCTTGGACGAGCAGGTGCTGATGGTCCTGCGCACGCGGGCCTCGCAGATGGACTTCGAGCCCTGGAAGAACCTGGTCGACCGGTTGAAGAACCCGAAGTACGAGGTCCGCATCGCGCTGGCCGGCAAGTACACCGAGATCAAGGACGCCTACAAGTCGGTCGACGAGGCCCTCATCCACGGCGGCGTCGCCCACGACGCCCGCGTGCGCATCAAGTACGTGGACACCACCGGCCCCGCGGCCGACGTCGACGCGGCCCTCGAAGAAGCGGACGGCATTTTGGTGCCCGGCGGCTTCGGCGACCGCGGCATCGAGGGCAAGCTCCGGGCCGTCCAGGTCGCGCGCGAGCGCGGCATCCCGTACTTCGGCCTGTGCCTGGGGATGCAGCTGGCCGTCATCGAGTTCGCCCGGAACGTCCTCAAGCTCGGCGCGGCCAACTCCACCGAGTTCGACCAGAAGACGCGCTACCCGGTCATCGACATCCTGCCCGAGCAGAAGGCGGTCACCGACAAGGGTGCGACGATGCGCCTGGGCTCCTACCCCTGCGCGGTGCGCAAGGGCAGCCTCGCCCACAAGGCCTACGGCTCGCTGACGGTCTCCGAGCGGCACCGCCACCGCTTCGAGCTCAACAACAAGTTCCGGCGCCTCATCGAGGAGGGCGGCCTGCAGGTGACGGGCGTCTACCAGCCCAAGAACCTCGCCGAGATCGTCGAGCTGCGCGACCACCCGTGGTTCCTCGCGACCCAGTTCCACCCCGAGTTCAAGTCGCGCCCCGAGGCCCCGCACCCGCTGTTCGCCTCGTTCATCGGCGCGTCGCTCGACCGGGCGCGCTCGCGGCGCGGCAAGGGCCAGGAGACGTATGCGAAGTAAAGACGTTCGAATCGGCTCCTTCACGGTCTCGAACGCCCGGCCCCTCTTCTACTTCGCGGGCACCTGCTCGTTCGAGTCGGAGGCCCTGCTCGAGCGGGTCGGGCGCGAGCTCAAGGCCCTGTTCAAGAAGACCGGCACGAAGTGGGCCCTCAAGTGCTCCTTCGACAAGGCGAACCGGTCCTCGGTGCGCTCCTGGCGCGGGCACGGGATGGCGAAGGCCCTCGAGGCCTTCGCCCGCGTGAAGCGAGACCTCGGCGTGCCGATGCTCACCGACGTGCACGAGACCGGCCAGGTCGAGCAGGTGGCCAAGGTCTGCGACGTCCTCCAGATCCCCGCCTTCCTGTCCCGGCAGACGGACCTCCTCGTCGCCGCCGGGCGCACCGGCCGGGTCATCAACATCAAGAAGGGCCAGTTCATGGCCCCCTCGGACATGGTGAACGCGGTCCACAAGGTGGAGTCCACCGGCAACCGGAACATCCTGCTGACCGACCGCGGGACCTCGTTCGGCTACGGGAACCTCGTGGTGGACATGCGCTCCTTCCCCATCATGGCCCGCACCGGCTACCCCGTCCTCATCGACGCGACCCACGCCTGCCAGCTGCCCGGCGCCAAGGGAGACTCCACCGACGGCCAGCGGGAGTTCGTCCCCGCCCTGGCCTCCGCGGCCGTCGCCGTGGGCGTCGCGGGGGTCTTCATGGAGACCCATCCGAACCCCGACAAGGCCCTCTCGGACGGCCCCAACTCCATCAAGCTCTCCGACGTCCCCGCGCTGGTGCGGCGCCTGAACGCCCTCGACAAGATCGCCAAGAACGGAGCCCCCCGATGAAGTGCCCCAACTGCACGGCCGAGAACAAGGACACCGCGAAGGGCTGCAAGAAGTGCGGCCGCGACCTGACCATCCCGCCGGCGTGGTTCCCGGACTTCAAGTGGCACGCCCGCACGCTGGGCATCCTGTACGTCGTCATCACGGTGTTCTACTTCGGCGTCTCCTTCGCGCTGAGGAAGCTCCCGAAGCCCTACCAGTTCCGACGCGTGCCCGCGGAGCTGACCCCTTGGCTCAAAAAGGGCTGATCCTGGCCGCGTCGCTCGCGGCCGCCTGCGCCAAGGACCTGCCCCCGCCCCCCGAGGGGGCCAGCCAGACCATGATCGACTTCACGATGACCCAGACCGCCAAAGGCTCCCGCATCTGGACGCTGAACTCCCCCCGCGCGCGCGTCACGCTCGAAGGCGCGGCCGTCCTCGAGAAGCCGGAGATCAAGTTCTTCCGAAAGGGGGCCCATGCCTCCACCGCCCGCTCGCGCCAGGCCTCGGTGCGCGGCGACGGCAAGGACGTGGCGCTCGTCGGGGACGTCGTCATCATCGCGCCCAAGGACAAGACCACCCTGCGCACGCAGCACCTCAACTACGACTCGAAGGCCGAGCGCTTCAAGACCGACGACGCCGTGGTCGTCGAGCGCCCGGACGCCGTCCTCCGCGGCCGCGGCCTCGAGGCCGACGCGGCGCTCACGGACATCACCATCTACCGCCAGGAGACGCGCATCCGCCAGGAGCCCAAGAAGCGATGAAGCTCCTGCTGCTCTTGGCCGCCGCCGCCTTCGCCGAGGAGTCCCTCATCGGCACCTCGGTCAAGTCCGACAAGTGGAACATCAAGCGCGGCGACCAGAAGGTCGAGGAGTTCTCCGGCAACGTGGTCTACAGCAAGGAGGGCCGGCACCTCAAGGCCGACTGGGCGCTCTACGACCATGACCGCAAGCGCCTCGACGCCAAGGGGAACCTGACCGCCGAGGAGCGCCTCGAGGACGGCACGACGGCCGTCGCCAAGGGCGAGAAGGCGGCCCACGACCAGACCAGCGGCCTGGGGCGCCTCGAGGGCCGGACGCCGGCCGAGGGCGTCGCCTTCCTCCTGAAGCGCCCCGACGGCTCCGAGCAGGGGCGCGGCCGCGCCGACCGGGCCGAGTGGGACATGAAGGCGCGCACCGTGCGCCTCGAGGGCGGAGTCGAGGTGAAAGAAGAGCGCGGCGAGGCGCACGCCCAAACGGCGCGCTTTTTACAGGGAGCCAAGCGCCTCGAGCTCGAAGGCCGCCGTCCCGTCCTGACCGGCGTCGGGCCGGGCTGGAGCGCCGCCGTGCAGGCCGACGGCGTCAGCGCGGAGGCCCTCGACGGCCCCCGGCGGCGCATCACCGGCCGCGGCCGCGCCCATGGCTGGCTCCACTTCCCGCAGAGGGGGGCCTTCGCGCCATGAGGCTGGCCGCCCAGAACATCGTCAAGAACTACGGCCAGCGCCGCGTGGTGAAGGGCGTGTCCATCCACGTGAAGGCCGGGGAGATCGTCGGGCTCCTGGGCCCCAACGGCGCCGGCAAGACGACCACCTTCTACAGCCTCGTCGGCTTCGTGCGCCCGGACGAGGGCTCCATCCTCATCGACGAGCACGACGTCACCGAACGCCCGATGTTCGAGCGCGCGCGCTTGGGGCTGGGCTACCTGGCCCAAGAGCCTACGGTGTTCCGCGGCCTCACGGTCGAGGAGAACCTGCTGGCCATCCTCGAGCGCACCGTCGACGACGAGGAAGCCCGGCTCGAGCGCGTCAGCGCGCTCTTAGAGGAGTTCCGCCTCTCGCGCCTGCGCACGCAGAAGGCCTGGACGCTCTCCGGCGGCGAGAAGCGCCGCCTCGAGGTCGCCCGCGCGATGATCGCCAACCCCAAGATCATCCTGTTGGACGAGCCCTTCGTGGGCATCGACCCCATCACGGTCGGCGAGCTCAAGCAGACCATCTATTCGCTGCGCGACCGCGGCATCGGCGTCCTCATCACCGACCACAACGTCCGCGAGACCTTGCCCATCATCGAGCGCGCCTACCTCATCTTCGACGGCCAGATCCTGAAGGAAGGGACGTCCCAGGAGCTGGTCGACGACCCCAAGGCCCGGGAGCTGTACCTGGGCAAAGACTTCCAGATGTGAGGAACCCATGACCACGGCACTGCTGCTCGCCGCCTTAGCCGCCTCCGCCCAAGCCGCTCCCCAGTCCTTCGGCGGCGCCGTCACCCTCACGGACCCCGTGCCCCTGGCCGACGCTTTGGCCAAGCCCGACGACTTCAAGGGTAAGGAGATTTTGCTCGAGGGGACGGTCAAGAGCGTGTGCAAGAAGAAGGGCTGCTGGCTGGTCTTAGACGACGGCCAGCGGGACCTGCGCATCACCTTCAAGGACTACGGCTTCTTCGTGCCAAAAGACATCGCCGGCAAGAAGGTCCGGGCCCAGGGCCTGCTCTCGAAGGAGACCCAGTCGGCCAAGACCGTGAAGCACTTCCTCAAAGACGAGGGCGCGTCCAAGGAGAAGATCAAGGCCGTCAAAGGCCCCGTGGACACGGTGACCTTCGTCGCCTCCGGCGTGACCGTCCTCTGAACTATCCCTAGGGATAGTTCCGAGCCTGGGCTTGCTGTTCAAGGCGGAGCGATGGTCCGACTTTGCCTCGCAGAGGGTTCCCGCTTCGAGGATTCCCGTATGTGGAATCCTCGAAGCCACGCGCCCGAGGCGCGTAAATTTTCCCCTCCTAACCCCCGTCACAGACGCCGTCCCCCCCAATTGCTATAAGGGCGGGGAACCGGCATGACGGCGACCGACGGCGAACTCGAGGCGTTCCAGCGCGGCCTCCGCGAGACGGGCGGCTATCGCACCGACCCCGCCCGCCCCCTCCCCCTCCTCGACCGGGCCTTCGGCCGCTTCGACGCCTGGTACTACCTGCGCCTTTTGGGGGTCCTCTGGCAGGCCAACGCAGCGGCGAAGGGCGGGGCGATGAGCGAGCGGGCCTGGGCGGCGGTCTCGCTCTCCTACCTGCGCCTTTTGGAAGGCGTCGGCGCGAAGCTCGAGGTCTCGGGCCTCGAGCATCCGGCCAAGCTCGGGCGCCCCGTGGTCTTCGTCGGCAACCACATGAGCATCTTGGAGAGCTTCCTGCTGCCGGCCATCCTCCTCCAGATCAACCGCGTCGCGGCCGTCATCAAGGAGAGCCTGGTGCGCTACCCCCTCCTCGGCCCCTTCGCGAAGGCCACCGAGCCCGTCATCGTGGGCCGCACCAATCCCCGCGAGGACCTGCGCGCCGTCCTCGACGAGGGGCGGCGGTTCCTCGCGGCCGGGCGCTCGGTCATCCTCTTCCCGCAGGCCACGCGCTCGGCGGTCTTCGACCCGGCGGCCTTCAACACGCTGGGCGTCAAGCTGGCCCGCGACGCGAAGGCCCCCGTCGTGCCGCTGGCGCTCAAGACGGATTTCCAGGCCAACGGGAGCCTCGTCAAGGACATCGGGCCGCTCGACCGGACGAAGACGGTGCGCTTCCGCTTCGGGGCCCCGCTCGACGTCGGCGCCGACGGGAAGGCCGCGAACGCCGCGGTCGTGAAGTTCATCGCCGCCGCCCTCTCCGAATGGGGCGCGGCGCCGGTGACGTGACGTGACTCGGCCTCTCTAGACCCGGCCGCGCTGCGGAGCCACCCTATGGTTGGGAAACCCATGGGCTCCGAACTGCGCGTCCTGCTGGTCGAAGACGACCCCAACGACGCGGCCCTCATCCGGCGCAGCCTGCGCGGGTCCGGCTTCGTGCTGGACTGCTGCCCGACCTTGGGGGAGGCGCTCAAGCGCCTCGCCGAGGGCGGCGTCAGCGTGGTCCTCTCCGACCTCCATCTGCCGGACTCGCAGGGACTCGAGACGGTCCGCCGCCTCAAGGAGAAGGCCCGCGGAGTCCCCCTCGTCGCGCTGACCGGGACGACCCGAGAGGAGGACGGCATCGAGGCGGTCCGGGCGGGGGCGCAGGACTACCTGCGCAAGGAGGAGGTCCTCGGCCCGCACCTGGCGCGCACCTTGGTCTTCGCCTGCGAGCGTCAGGAGGTGGAGCGCTTCAAGGAGGAGCTCGTGCGGATGGTCGGGCACGAGTTGCGCTCCCCCGCGTCGACCGCGGTCAGCGCGCTCGAGTCGCTGCGGGACGGGGCCGCGGGGCCGTTGCCGGAGGGGGCGGCGATGTACCTGGACATGGCGATCCACAGCCTCGAGCACCAGCTGGCGACGCTCGAGGACCTGGCCCAGGCCCACCGCGCGGGGATGGGGCGCCTCAAGGTCGAACCGCGCGACGTCGACCCCGCGGCGGCGCTGCGCGGCGTCGCCGACGAGCTCGCGTCGCGCGCCGCCGCCAAGGGGGTCGCGCTGACCGCCGACACCGCCGCCTCGAGCCCGGTGCGCGCCGACCCCGAGCGGCTCCGCCAGGTGCTGACGAACCTCGTCGACAACGCGCTCAAGTTCACCGAGCCCGGCGGCGCGGTGACCCTGTCGGTGAAGCCGCACGCGCGCGCCCCTTTCGCCGAGTTCACGGTGCGCGACACCGGCCCGGGCCTGGCCCCGGCGGAGGCGGCGAACGTCTTCGAGAAGCTCTACCAGGCCCCGCTCGGCCGCAAGGCCGGCGGCCTGGGGCTGGGGCTCTATATCGCGCGCGAGTTCGTGCAGAGCCAGGGCGGGCTCATCTGGGTGGAGAGCGAGCTCGGCGCCGGGACGTCCTTCCACTTCACGCTGCCCTACGGGCGCGCTTTCGCAGGGCGTCCCGCGAGCACAGGAGCCGGGCCCGCCTCAGGCTGAGCGCGCGCTCCGCCCGGGCGCGGGCGACGAGCGCCCCGGGGGCCCGCCAGCGCCCCAGGTCGACCAGCAGCACGTCCCGGTCGTGGACCTCGCCCAGCGCCTTCTGGAGGGAGCGCAGCAGCCCCACCGAGGGCAGACCCTCCACCGGCCCGACGAGCTCGAGCCGGTAGCGGAGGGACTTGGCCGCGACCCGGGCCCGGTGGAGGGCCCGGGAGGACTCCCGCTTTCGCAAGCGCCTCAGCCGCCCGGCCAGCTTCGCGAACGCCGAGCGCGCCGCCGCCTTCCGGACGCGGCCGCCTTCGCCCAAGCTCTCCAAGATGTCCCGGTGCAGCGCCCGGAACCGCGGGAAGACGCCGCGCGGAGGGTCCGGGCGCAGGTCTAGACGGGCCCTGCGGAGCAGCGGGGCGCGAGCCGCCCGCGCCAGCCAGGCCAGCTCCATCTGCGCGTCGCGGGCCGCGTTCGTCGCGCGCAGCAGGCCGCGCAGGGCGCGGCGCTCCAGCCTGCCGACGTCGGCCGCCCCGAGCAGGGCCCGCAGCCGCCGCAGGGCGACGCGGAAGTCGTGCAGGGCCTCTGCGTCCGAGCGCCCCGCCGCATGCGCCGCCTCCGCCAGGAGACGCCGGCCCTCTCTTCCTAGCCGCCCCACCCCGGCATCCGCGGGGCGCCCGACTCCTCGGAGAAGCTCCCGACGTTCGGCTGGACCCGCCTCATCCACTGCTCGAACGGCATCCGCACCGCGTCGGTATGCGTCCCCGCGTTGAAGACGATGTCGCCGTCGACGCGCATCGCCTCGTCCATCCACACCGCCACCCACTCGCCCGGGGAGAGCGGCGGCTCGGCCCCGAGCTCGCAGTCGGGATACAGGCGCAGGAGGTCCCCCTCCTCCGCCATCCGGATCTCCTTGGCCCCGACCACGTCCTTGAGGCGTCTGAGCGACACCTTGTGGCTCGCCGGCAGCACCAGCACCAGCGGCTTCCCGTCGGCGAACACCACGACGACCTTCGCGACCCGATGCCCGCTGACGTGCTCGTTGTGCGCGAGGTCCTGGGCGGTCACGGCCCGACGGTGGTGGAGCTCCTCGAACGTCGCGCCCCTGAGCCTTTCCTTGACCCATGTGACAGCGCTCATAACCCCCTCCCGGCCCCCGCGGCCTTCTCTCTTAAAGTTAGCACGGGCCCGGGAGGGGCGCTATGACCGCTGAGTCACCGGGAAGTATCAGGTGATCGACCCTTTCCGGTGGGTCCATTGTCGGCGCCCGTTTGGGCCCTTCGGCCCGGCCGCCTTAATAAGGAGGCGTATAAAATCGAAGTGCATGCGGCATCTAGCGGCCCTGCTTTCGGCCGTCCTTGCGCTGTCCTCCGCGCCTCCCTCGGCGTGGGCCCAGTTCGCGCGCACGGCGGCGGTGACGCCCCGCGTCTCTCCGACGGTGCCGGGCGTCCTGGCGGCTCCCAAGCTCACCGCACCTAACCTCGCTCCCTCCCTCCTCTCGGCCCCGTCGCTGTCCGTCTCGCACCTTCCTCTTGCGCCTACCCCGACGCTCAAGGCCGCGGCCGCTGTGGCGGCCGTCGCCTCTCCATCCGCCGTAACCCCTCTCTCCCTCTCCCCGATAGGGGAGAGGGCCGGGGTGAGGGCCTCGGCTCCTCGGACCGAACCGTTGCCGACCCGTCTCGAACGCCTCTCCGAAGGTGCTGCCGCCGACCTAGCCGTCCTCCCCTCCGCCGGCAACAGCCAGGCCCGCGAGACGGCCGGCACGGGCTTCGACCGCCTCATCGGCGTGCGCTCCGTACCCACGGCTTCCGCCGTAGAGTCCGCCGTCCCCGTCGCCGGGTCCGTGTTCCGTTCGACCCTGCGCCCCGCGGCCTCCAACCCCGCCGCCGCGCCCGCCGAGACTCCGGCCCCCGTCAAGACCGACGTCCGCACCTATCTCGCCGGCACCGCCGCCTTTAAGATCGGCATCGAAGCCCTCGGCCTCGCCGTCCCCCTCATCGCCCTCACCGTCTTCGGCCAGGCCAAGTGGGCCGCCCTCATGGCGATGGGCTGGGGCCTGTCCCAGATCATCGGCTCCTCGGTCGGCGGCGGCATCCTCGACCGCAAGTCGCCCACCAAGGTCCTCTCGCGCGCGATGCTGTTCCAGGCCGTCACCGTGGGGACCTTGCTGGCCCTCTTCGTCGCGCAGTCGATGACCGGCATCGCCTTCGCCCAACCCATCGTCGTCTTCACCTTGCACGTCGCCACCGGCATCCTCGCCGGCGTCGCCGACACCGCCCGCCAGGTCATCCCGCCCGCCATCGTCGGGGCCGACGGCCAGGACCTCAAGGTCTTCAACTCGAAGGTCCACGTCGCCTACGAGATCGCCGGCGTCACGGGCGCCATCCTCACGGGCCTGGCCATCAAGGCGTTCGGGCTCGTCCCCGCCCTCCTCATCCATCCGCCGCTGATGCTCTTGGCGGCCTACCTGTTCTCGCGCCTCAAGCTCGCCCCGGCGGTGAAGCTCGAGGCGGTCCCGAACCCGGGCACCCTCCTCGAAAAGCTCAAGACCGGCGTGGTCCGGGCCTGGGCCGACCTCAAGACCGGGGCGGGGGCGGTGAAGGGCTCCCGCGTCGTCTTCTGGGGCGCCGTCGCGCTCATCGTCCCGCTGCTCGTCCATCGCCTGCTCGAGAGCATGCTCATCCCCATCGCCGCCAAGACTTTGCTCGCCGACCCTTCCGTCGCGGCCTGGATCATGGCGGCGTCGAACTTCGGCGAGATGGTCGGGGCGTATTGGCTGATGCGGGCCAACCGCAACGAGTCGGCGCCGTCCAAGCTGCGCTCGCCGTTCTGGATCCGCCTGATGTCTTTGGGACTCCTGGGGCTGTGGACTTTCACCTTCGCCCCCAGCCTTTGGTTCATCTTGCCGGCGGTCGCGTTCGGGTCTTTGTCCTGGGCGGCGAGCGACCTGTCGCTGCGGTCTAAGATTCAGGAGTCTCTGCCGGCGGAGCTCAGAGGGCGGACGTTCGGGTTTTTGACCGCGGCCACGTTCTCCCTGGTCTTGTTGGTTTCCGCGGCGCTCGGCGTCGCGTTCGACATGTTCTCGGCGGGTCCGACGTTCTGGATCATCAACGCCGTCATCAGCCTGATGGCGGTCGGCATGGTGTTCGCGGCGTCGCGGCTGTCGAAGACTTACCCAAAGAAGGCTTGAAGCTCCCCTCCCGGCCGGTCATCGAGACCGGATCCCTAGTCCTGCGCCTCGTCGAGAAAGGCGACCTGCCCGCCCTCTTCGCGGTCAACGGCGACGAGGAGGTCGTCCGCTACTCTCCCCGCGAGAGCTGGAAGACGGCCGCCGACGGCGAGGCCTGGTTCGCGAAGATCATGGAATACCGCTCGACCGGCGCGACGCTCCAGTTCGTGATTACCCTGCGCGACGGCGGACATCCCATCGGCACGATGGCCCTGTTCCACTTCGACGAGTCCGTCAGGAGCGCCGAGGTCGGCTACGTCCTCGCGCGCTCGCTTTGGGGGAAGGGCCTGATGAAGGAGGCCCTCGCGGCGACCGTGGCGTTCGCCTTCGACGTCCTCGGGCTCAAGCGCCTCGAGGCCGAGCTCGACCCGCGCAATGCGGCGTCGGCGAAGGTGCTCGAGCGCGTGGGGTTTACCCATGAGGGGCATCGGCGCAGGAATTATTGCTCGAAGGGAGAAATCACGGATACCGGGCTTTACGGGATGCTGCGCGAGGACCCGAGGCCGGTTATCCCGTCCCGCCGGCTGTAATTGCCCTGTCCGGCGCGAGGGCGTTCGCTATGGCGTTGCGTTGGGTCCGGCGGTACAATCCAAGAATTAGGAGCAACTCATGAAGTCCCCTGCCTTCGGACTGCGCGTCGCAGGCGTGATCTTCGGCCTCATGGCCGCGGCGCAATTGGCGCGTCTCCTCATCCGCCCTCAGGTCCTCGTCGCCGGCCACGAAATGCCCCTGTGGCCCAGCGGCGTAGCTTTCGTCTTTATGACCGCTCTTTGCCTTTGGCTGTGGAGATTAGGGAACTCCAAGAACGGATGAAATTCCTCGCCTTGCTGCCCCAGCTCCTGGGCGTCGCCTTCGCCCTCTCCTACGACGACCCCATCCCCCCCAAGCAGCCCATCACTTTCCTGGGGACGTTCTCGAACATGCGCTACACCGAAGAGCATCAATACGGCTACGCGGTGGAGCTCTGGCAAGCCGGGGACGTCCTCTTCGGCCACTTCCTCGCGTCCGACGGCCTGGCCGGCGACACCCCCCTGGGCCTGATGGAGAACCTCGAATACACGCCGGCGACGGGCGTCTTGTCCTTCTCGGCGAAGCTGACGTCAGGCACGCATCTGTGCAAGAAGCACAAGGGCGTGCCGTCGCGCGACCTCTTCCGCTTCGCAGGGCGCCTGATGGGCAAACGCATCCTGGGGACCGTCCGAGAGCTGGACGGCCTCCATGACAACCAGCCGACGAGGACGGAAAAAGTCGAGTTGAAGCGGGAAAAGCCCGAAGGCGAGGACCTCCCGTCGCCCAAGAAGTACGGGGAGTGGAAGGAGGAGTCCGACCTGCTCCTCAAAGCCCGAGGCCCGAAGTGGTAGAGGCCCTAGGTGAAGGATTCCAGATGGGTGTGGATTCGAGCCCGGCGGGCGAGCGCCACTCCCTGAGCAAACAGCCGTTCGGCCTGAGCCGTCTTCCCTAACGCATGCAGACACCGCGCCCGCGAGTGCAGGCACAGCACGACGCCGCGCGTCTCATGCCCGGAACGGAATGCCTTTTCGGCAAGAGCGAAGCGTTTGAGAGCCGCAACCAGCTCTCCCCGCTTGAGGTGCACTTCCCCCCAGCCCCAGTCCACGTAGGCCAGGTCCACGGGGTCGCCCAGCTTCGCATAGATGGCATAAGCGCGGCGATACCCGCGCTCGGCCTCGTCCAACTGCCCCAACTGCCGTAAGGCGTTCGCCCCGCCGCAGGCCGCGTACGCCCGCCCGAAGTCGTCGCCTGTGCCTTCAAAAAGACGCCCAGCCTCCCGGTAGTACCTGTCCGAGGCCGCCGCGTCGCCCTTCACCCGCACGGCGCCGGCCAGGCCGAACAAGGCATACCCTCGCCCCACCTTGTCGCCGGCCTTGGAGGCGTAGGACATGGACTTCCGGAACGCCGTCACGGCGTCCTGCAGCCGCCCCTGGAACCGATAGCACCCGCCGACCGCCCACCACAAAAACGCCGTCTCGGCCGCGTCGGCGCCGCGAAGACGGGGCCTCAAACGGCTTAGCGCCGCGTCATACTTCTCGGCGGCGCGCAGGACCAAAGCTTCTTCGAGGTCGATGCGGTCGGCAAGGTCCAACCCGGCTGCTTTGGCCGCGCGGCGGGCGTCCTTCAATCGAGCGGAGGCCCCCTTTGTGTCACCGACGGCTCTCAGGCCTAAGGCGGAACCGAGGGAGGCTTCGGCCCGCAGCCCCGAGTCGCCCGAAAGGCGGAGGACCGACTTATAGAGCGCTTCCGCCTTGGCGAAATACCCGGCTTCCCGAAGCGCCTCGGCGCGGTAGAAATCCCCCCGGGCTTTCAACGCCGCGTGACCTTGTCGATCTTCTTGAAGAGGCGGTCCGAGTCGAAGGGCTTGATGAGGTAGTCCGCCGCCCCGCAGGCGAAGGCCTTGTCGACGTCGCCGATGCGGTCGAGGCCGGTCATCATGATGATCTTGGCCTTCATCGTGGCCGGGTCGCCGCGCAGGATGCGGCAGGCGTCGAAGCCGCCGACCTTGGGGATCATGATGTCGAGGAGCACCAAATCGGGCTTCATCTGCCGCGCGACCTCGATGCCCGCCTCGCCGTCGGGGGCGAAGCCCACCTCGTGCCCTTTGAGCTTCAAAAGAGCCGTGATGTTGTCGGCCAGCGCGTAGTCGTCTTCGATGATGAGCACTTTCATGCGGCCCTCTTGGATGGGATGCGGAGGACGATCTTGCAGGCGTGCGCCTCGTCCATCGAAAATTCGAGGTCGCCGCCGTGGAGGCGCGTCAGAGCCGCCGCGAAGCCCAGGCCCAGCCCCACGCAGGAGGTGCCGCGGCCCTCGCGGGCGGCGGCGGGCTGCCACAGGTCGAGCATCCCCCCCTGGGCGTCGGGCGGGATGGCCAAAGAGTCGAACTCGAGGCGCACCTCGATCCAGCCGTGGTCGTCGCGGGCCGTGACGCGGACGGTGCCCTTGGCGCGGAACTTCTTCGCGTGGGCGAG
>SCTT01000448.1 GCA_004322435.1 bacterium | reverse complement strand
CGGCCGTTGACCGCCCCCCGCACCGTGAGGTTGCAGTTCTCCCCGTAGATGATGGCGCCGGACGCGGGGATGGCGTAGGTCCCGACGCCGACGACCGTGAAGGTCTGGGTCGAGTTCATGACGATGGTCCGGCTGACGGTCGTCTTGTAAGTGTAGTGGGCGTCGTAGTAGTTGAAGTCGAGGGTCGGCCAGGTCGTGCCCGGGATGAAGTTGTAGCGGTTCCCGAGCACGGTGACGCTGCCGGCGCTGGCGCCGCTGTAGTAGAGGTCGCCGTCGATGACGACCGAGGCCGCCCCGCTGACGTTGCCGTTGACGACCACCGGCCCGCCGTTGAATCGGACGCTCGCCCCCGTGACGCTCAGGTTGCCGTTGGACCACAGCCCGCCCAGGTACGAGACGTTGCTGGCCGAGATGGTGAAGGGCCCGTTGACCATCGTCCCGTATTGGACGAGGTCGGAGGAGAACTGGATGAGCGCCTCGACGCGCTTGCGCGTGGCGGGCGCGTCGGGGGTGCCGATTCCGCCTTCGGCGCGCAGCCACAGCGTACGGTTGGCCTCGTCGGCCGAGAAGGTCACGGTCGAGTAGCCGGCCGTATAGAACGTCCTCGGGCGGGACAGCGAGGCCGTGTCGTAGTGCCCGGAGTAGGCGTTCTGCGAGAACTGGCGCATGTAGTCGGCGACGACGTTCCCGGCCATCTGCCCGGCGGCCTTCTGCTGGCGCTCGCGCGTCGCGGCCGTCACCGCCTGCGTCACGTAGCGCGTGAACGCGAAGGTGAGCGGCAAGAGCAGCACGAACATCAAGAGCGCCACGACGAGCGCCTGGCCCTTATCGGCTCTTGAGCGCCATGAGCGGCGGATAGACGTCGGTCTCGATGACATAATCGGTGCCCGCCTCCTTGGAACGGTCGGCCCCCATGTACACGCGCACGGAGGTGATGTAGCGCCGTTCGTTGGCGGTGTCGAGCGCCCCGCTGCGGTCGCCCATGCCGGCCGGCGCCGGGACCATGTCCATCTCCCTCTCGGAGACGACGCCGTCGTTCTCCCCCGAGTCGCCGGTCCCGGAGTTGCCGTCGTTGCCCCGGTCGAGGTTCATGCCCAGGGTGTTCGACTTGTCGCCCCAATAGCTGAAGGTCAGCGTGCTGATGTCGACGCCCAGGCGGGTCAGCCGGCTCCCGCCCCAGGCCGAGCCGTTGACGCTCGTGTCGAGCCAGAGGGCGTTGCCCGACCGATAGAGGCGGCGCACGACGTCGACCTGCTGGTCGCCGTCCTCGTCGTCGTCTTCCAAGTTGAAGCCGACCCGCCATTGCGCGGTCGAGGGGAACAGCGCCATCGCGTCGTCGTCGCGGTCGCCGTCCCGGCGGTTGGGGATCCCGTCGCCGTCCTGGTCGCCGTCGGGGTCGTAGGCCGAGGACTGGTCGAGGTCGCAGGTGAACTCGACGAAGGCCGCCGACGCGACGCGGACCTCGTTGGCGTGCAGCAGCGCGCGCTCCGCCCGCTGGAAGGCCTGGCGCAGCTGCTCCTGGGCGGCGGTCTTGGTCTGGACCGCGTTGGCCGTCCGTGCCGTCAGCTTGAACATGCTCGCGAAGGCCGTGACGACGATGCCGAGCATCGCCATGCCGATCATCAGCTCGACGAAGGTGACCCCGCGGCGGTTCATGGGACGGAGAACCCCCAGGTGTCCGAGCTGGTCACCTTGTCGGCCGGGTCGTCGGCCCAGTGCGCCGACACGACCGTGACGACGTGGAAGCTGCCGGAGGCGAAAGCGGAGTCCGGGGTGTAGGCCAAGGTGCCGGTGCCCGCGTTGAAGTGCTGGGCGATGTTCGACGAGTCGACGACCACCTCGCCGTCCAGGCTCATGCTCACGCGCGAGGGGTCGATGCCGCTCTGGTTGTCGAAGACGCGGACCGAGATCTCCGGCAAAGTCGAGGAAGCCGTCCCGGAAGGCGAGCGGTTCGAGGCCGACGGCGCCGAGTTGTCCGTCGCCGGCACCGAGACGGTGAAGGTCCAGGTCAGGGAGGAGCGGTAGCCGGCGTAGTCGGCGGCCTCGGCCACCACGGTGTAGGTCCCCGAGGACAGGGTCGGGACGCCGCCCGCCGCGTCCACCCACGTCAGGCTGGCCGTCGCCGTGTCGTAGGCGGCGCTGACCGTGCTGCCGTTGACCCGCAGCGACAGCGACTCCAGGCAGACGCCGCTGGTGGTCGTCGTCGAGACGCCGGGGTCGGCGACCCGGACGAAGACGGAGGGGGCGTAGGAGGCGACCGTCCCGGTCGGGCCGGGGATGGCGACCTGCGGGGGCTGGAGGTCGAGGATGAGGGTGCGTTCCGTGACCGGCGAGAGGTACGAGTCCTTCACGGCGCGCAGGCGCAGCTTGTTGCTCCCTTCGACCAGCGCCGTGGTGACCGCGAGCGGCTGGGCGGAGTA
>SCTT01000447.1 GCA_004322435.1 bacterium | reverse complement strand
AAGGTCGTCCAGCCCAAGCCCTTGTCGGCCGTGCGCCCGTCGGCGCCGCTGGACACCGACCAGAGCCTCGACACCGCGGAGGCCATCCTCTCCAATCTCAGCCGCAAGGCGGTGCAGGACACCGAGCGCCTCAAGTCCCAGACCGACGTCATCCGGCGCTACACGCCGCACCAGGTCTTCGCGCGCGTCGGCGAGAACGCGGCCAAGGGCGTCTATGAGCTGGCCGACGCGGAGTTCAACGGCGCCTTCATGTTCATGGACGTGAAGGGGTTCACCGCCTTCTCCGAGGGCCACAAGCCCGCCGAGGTCGTGGCCGCGGTCAACCGAATCTTCGAGCCTTGCGTGAAGGCCATCTACGTCTGCGGCGGCGACGTCGACAAATTCATCGGCGACTGCATCTTCGCCGCGTTCCCGTCGCCGCGCTCCGCCGCCGAGGCCGCGCGCACGATGCTCGAGATCGTCGCGCGCCAGAAGGCGCAGGGCAGCCCCTTCGAGGTTCGCATCGGCGTGAACGCGGGCCGCGCGGTGCGCGCGAACGTCGGCTCCGACGCGCGCCGCGAATACACCTTCATCGGCGACGCGGTGAACATCGCCCAGCGCTTGGAGTCGAACGCCGAGCCCGGCCACGCGCTGCTCTCCGAAGCCGTGTACGAATCGGCCAAGGACCTCTTCCCGGCCGCCGCGCGCAAGGTCCTCCACGTCAAAAACCGAGCCGAACCCGTCGTGGCCTACCAGTCCTAGGCCCGAAAGGGGCCTTCTGGGCCTTTGAACATGTGGATAACCCCCCTTAGGGGCTTGACAGACTACCTACTAGTAGGTAGACTATAGGTATGGACAGGAAGGCGGAAATCATCGGTTTGGCCGACCAATTGGTCAAATCCGTCGGTTACGAGGGCTTCAGCTACGCCGACCTCTCCGACAAGCTCGGCATCACGAAGGCGAGCATCCATCACCACTTCCCGCACAAGGAAGACCTCGGCGCCGCGCTCTGCGATTCTTACGCGGCGTATCTCGAGAAGAAGTTCCGCGCCATCGAGGCCTCGGCCGGCGACGCCTGGTCCAAGCTCGACGCCTACTTCACCTCGGGGGCCGCGCTGGTCGAGGACCACGGAAAAACCTGCCCCATCTCGGCGCTCCAGGCCGAGGTCAACAGCCTCCCGGCGGCCTTGAAGGACCGTCTGCGCGCGCTCGACGGGCAGGAATTGGGGTTCGTGGCCAGAGTCCTCGAAACCGGCCGCGCGTCGGGGGAGTTCCGATTCCAAGGCGGCGCGGCGGCGCAAGCGGCGCTCCTCGTCTCCTCCTACAAAGGAGCCCTCTCGTTTTCACGCATCCATGGCTGCGCCTTCCTCAAGGACGTCATGGAGCAGATGAAGCGTTCGCTCGGACTATAAAGGAGATGACCATGAAGAACACGACGACGTGGCTGGCGGCGGTCCTGACGCTGACCGCCTGGACGGCGCAGGCGGCGACGTATGAGATCGACGCGGTCCACTCCGAGGTGGGCTTCAAGATCCGGCACATGATGCTGGGCAAGACCTCCGGCAAGTTCACCGGGTTCACCGGGACGGTGGAATACGACGCGAAGAAGCCGCAGTCCTGGGCGACGAAGGCGGTCATCGACGCGAGCACCATCAACACCAATAACGAGAAGCGCGACGGGCACCTGAAGAGCCCCGACTTCTTCGACGTCGCCAAGTACCCCACCATCGAGTTCGCCTCCACCAAGGTCGTCGGCTGGAAGGACGGCAAGGGCAAGCTCCAGGGCAAGTTCACGATGCACGGCGTGACGAAGGACGTCACGCTCGAGCTCGAGCAGAACGGCGAGACCGAGAAGGGCATCGGCTTCACCGCGAAGACCCGGCTCGACCGCCGCGACTACGGCATCGTCTATAACAAGGTCCTCGACAAGGGCGGGGTCGCGCTCGGCACCGACGTCGAGATCGTCCTCGAGATCGAGGCTCTGAAGCCCGAGCCCAAGAAGTAGGGAGAGGGGTATGATCGCGCTCACGGGGGCGACGGGAAAGGTCGGGCGGGAGCTCGTCGCCGCGCTCAAGGCGGCGGGCGCCGAGTTCAAGGTCGTCTCGCGCGACCCGATGCGGGCGGCCGCGGCGCTCGGCGGGGTTTCGGCGGTGTCGGGGGACTTCGAGCGCCCGGACTCGCTGGCGCCGGCCCTCGAGGGCGCCGACAAGGCGTTTTTGCTGCCTCCGACGGACCCGGCGCAGACGGCTTGGGAGACCTCCTTCATCGCGGCGGCCCACAAGGCCGGCGTCGGCCACGTCGTGAAGCTCTCGGTGGCCGGCGCCGCGAAGGACACCCCGGTCCGCATCGGGCGGTGGCACCACGCGGGGGAGGAGGCGCTCAAGGCCTCCAGCCTCAAGTGGACGATGCTCCAGCCGTCCTTCTTCCATCAGAACTTCCTGGGGAACGTCCAGACCATCCGTGCGCAGGGCGCCTTCTACGGCGCGATGGGGACGGGCAAGGTGTCCATGGTGGACGCGCGCGACATCGCCGCGGTCGCCGCGGCGGCTCTCACCAAGCCCGGGCACGAGGGGAAGACCTACATCCTGGCCACGGGGGCCTACACCTACGCCGAGGCGGCGGAGGTCTTCTCGAAGGGCCTGGGCCGGAAGGTGTCCTACATCGACGTCGGGCCCGAGAAGGCCCGGGAGTCGATGGTCGCCGGCGGGCTGCCGGGCTGGTACGCCGACGCCCTGCTCGAGCTCTTCGCGGCGGTCCGGGCCGGCCACGTGGGGGCGACCTCGCCCGACGTGGAGAAGGTGCTGGGCCGCGCGCCGTTGAGCCTCGCCCGCTGGGTGTCGGACTTCAGGGGTTCGTTCGAGTAGGCCGCGGGCCCAATTTCTCTGGGCCTCCTGTCCTCCGGAGGCTTCCCCAGAGGGACCTGACAAGTTAAGCCCGACCCGGCGTACAATCCTCCCTGTTCGTCCGGAGGATTATGCGCGCATTCCCGTTGACCCGTTTCACGGCCGTCACCGTCTCGGCGGCCCTCCTGATCACCGCTCCCGGCGTAGGCGCCTCCTCGGCGGCGGCCCAAATGCTCCGCTCGGCGCCCCGGAGCGCCGCGGTCACCGTGCCCGTCATCCCCTCGGCCCCGTTGCGCGTTCCCGGCTCCGTCGGTTTGACCCCTTCGGCTCCCACCTTGGCTTTACCGAACGCGTCCCCTCTCCCTAACCCTCTCCCGCTTGCGGGAGAGGGCAGGGTGAGGGCAGTCGCCGCCCAGCCGGCGGTCGCCGCCGCCGCCGTCCAGGCGGCCGCCGCGGCGCCCGTCGCACTCCCCGCCGTCTTGGCGGCC
>SCTT01000446.1 GCA_004322435.1 bacterium | reverse complement strand
GAAGACGATGGGCGGCGACAAGGCGATGCCCTACGAGACCGGCATGCCGCCCGTCTCGCCGGCGTTCGGCCGCATGACGCTCACCTACCAGCGCTTCGCCGTCCTCTTCGTCGTCTTCGACGTGGACCTGGCCTTCCTGGTCCCGTTCGTGCTGCTGCGCCCCGAGGCGGGCGCGCGCGAGCTGGCCGTGCTGACCTGCTTTTTGTCCCTCGTCGGCCTGACGCTGGCCGTCGTCTGGCGCCAAGGCGCCCTGGAGTGTGACTGATGGACCAAGACCTCTCCGCCCCCGGCATCCTCACGAGCCGCATGGACGAAGCCATCGGTTGGGCGCGCAAGTATTCGCTGTTCCCGTACCCCTTCGTCACCGCCTGCTGCGGCATGGAGTTCATGTCGGTGTCCTGCTCCCACTACGACGTGGACCGCTTCGGCGCCGCCTTCCCGCGCTTCTCGCCGCGGCAGGCCGACGTCCTGATGGTCGTCGGCACCATCAGCCACAAGATCGCGCCCGTGCTGCGGCGCATCTACGAGCAGATGGCCGGCCCCAAGTGGGTGGTGGCCTTCGGCGTGTGCACCTGCACCGGCGGCTTCTACGACAACTACGCGACGGTGCAGGGCATCGACACCATCCTGCCGGTGGACCTCTACATCCCCGGCTGCCCGCCGCGCCCCGAGACCGTGCTCGAGGGCCTGATGCTGCTGCAAAAGAAGATCCAGGCCCAGGGGAGGAACGCGTGAGCGAATCCCATGAGACCGTCCCTCAGGCGGCCCTCAAGGCTCGCGTCGCCGAGCTCAAGGCCTCGGGCTGCAACATGCTGGTGGACCTGACCTGCGTGGACTTCCTGGGCTTCGGCGCCGGCACCAAGAACGCGTCCCCCGCCCCCGAGGGCCGGCGCTACAAGCTCGTCTATCGGCTGATGGAGCTCGACACGGCGACCGGCGCGGTCAAACGCCGCGTGACGCTCGACAGCTGGGTCGAGGAGCAGCCCCCGGTCAGCGTCATGTCCCTCTTCCCGAACGCCGATTGGCTCGAGCGCGAGGTCTGGGACATGTTCGGCGTGACCTTCGCCGACCGCCCGAACATGAAGCGCATTTTGATGTACCCCGAGTTCGTCGGCCATCCGCTGCGCAAGGACTACCCCATCAAGAAGCGCCAGCCGCTCATCGGGCCCGCGGACGGCCCGGCGCGCGAGCGCATGACCGCCGCCGACCTGCGGCCGAGGCTGATCGAATGAGCCAGCAAGCCGAGTCGCGCTCGTACATGCTCAACATGGGCCCCGCCCACCCCGCGATGCACGGGGTCATCCGGCTCATGCTCAAGCTCTCCGGCGAGCGCGTGCTCGAGGCCGACGCCGAGATCGGTTATCTGCACCGCGCCTTCGAGAAGCACGCCGAGGCCGACCCCTGGAACAACGTCATCCCGTGGACCGACCGCCTGAACTACGTCTCCCCGCTCATCAACAACGCGGGCTACGTGATGGCCGTCGAGAAGCTGGCGAAGATCCAGGTCCCCGAGCGGGCCGAGTACCTGCGCGCGGCGACCTCGGAGGTCTCGCGAATCACGGACCATTTGACCTGCGTCGGCGCCAACGCGATGGAGCTGGGCTCCTTCACGGCCTTCTTGTACCTGCTGCAGGCCCGCGAGGAGCTCTACCGCTGCATCGACAAGCTCTGCGGCGCGCGCGTCACGACGAGCTACACGCGCGTCGGCGGGGTCAAGGGCGACATGCCGGCCGACTGGCCGGACATGGTCCGCGCCGCCTTCGCGAAGGTGCGCTCGACGGTCAAGGACGCCGACGGCCTGCTGACCAAGAACCGCATCTTCATCGACCGCACCCGGGGCACCGGCGTCCTCTCGAAAGAGACCGCCCTGGCCTACGGCATCACCGGGCCCATGCTCCGCTCGACGGGCGTCCCCTATGACGTCCGGCGCGCCGAGCCCTACGGCGTCTACGACCGCCTCGAGTTCGAGGTGCCGGTCGGCGAGACCGGCGACAACTACGACCGCTACCTGGTGCGCCTGGCCGAGATCGAGCAGTCGATGCGCATCGTCGAGCAGTGCTTCGCGAAGCTCCCCGGCGGACCCATCCAGGCGCCCGACGACGCGATGCCGGGCTCCAAGATGGCGGACTTGGGCAAGCGCGGCATGACCGCCGAGATGCTCAAAACCACCGTCGCCGTGGACCCCGTGATGGAGGGCGGCCAGCGCTCCTGCCACCCGGGCGTGATGGCACCGACCCCGGACTCGACCCTCCCCCCCAAGGAGGAGGCCTACGGCTCCATCGAAGGACTCATGCGTCACTTCGAGATCATCATGTGGGGCCGCGGCATCACGCCCCCCGCCGGCGAGGCCTACCAGGCCGTCGAGGGCGGCAACGGCGAGCTGGGATTCCACGTCGTCTCGGACGGCAAGGACCGCGCGTGGCGCGTGCGCGTGCGCCCGCCGTGCTTCTTCAACATGGCCGCGCTCCATGAACTGCTCAAGGGCGCGCTCCTGGCCGACGTCGTCGCGACCTTCGGCTCCATCAACATGATCGCCGGGGAGCTCGACCGGTGAGCACCAAGACCTCCGCCGCGCCGTTCTCCTTCACCGCCGAGCAGCGCGGCGCGCTCGACGGCTGGGCGAAGCGCTACCCCACGAAGGTGATGGGCTTGATCGAGGCCCTGCGCCAGGTGCAGGACTGGTACGGCGAGGTGCCGTTGGCGGCCGACGGGCCCTTGGCCGAGCTCTTCGGCGTCACCCGGCACCACATCCGCGAGGTCGTGACCTTCTACCCCTACTTCTCGCACGAGAAGGCAGGCAAATACCGGGTCGCCGTGTGCCGCAACCTCTCCTGCCATTTGGCGGGGGCGGGGGGCGTCATCGAGCGCCTCGAGAAGGCGCTGGGCGTGCCCGAAGGGCGCGCGACGTCCGACGGCCTCTTCTCCTGGGAGGCCGCCGAGTGCCTGGGCGCCTGCGACCACGCCCCCGCCTTCGCGGTCAACGACGAGCTCCTCGGTACGGCCACGCCCGCCGCGGTGGACGCCGCGCTCTCGGGCTGCCGCTCGGGCAAGCCCCCCAAGGCGGCTCCCAGCATCGCCCCCGCCGCTCCCAAATGCGGCGACAAGGCCCTCTTGACGCGGGGCTTCGCCGAGCCCAAGCTCCACACCCTCGAGGTCTACCGGAAGTTCGGGGGCTACAACGCCTGGGAGAAGGCCCGTAAGATGGCCCCGGCCGACATCACGGCCGAGGTGAAGAAGTCCAACGTCCGCGGGTTGGGCGGAGCGGGCTTCCCCGTGGGCATGAAGTGGGAGACCGTGCCGCCGAAATCCGTCCGGAACGTCCCCCACGCCTTGGTCGTCAACGCCGACGAGTCGGAGCCCGGCTGCTTCAAGGACCGCGTCATCCTCGAGCGCAACCCGCACGCCCTCATCGAAGGGGTCCAGATTGCGGCACGCGCGGTGGACGCCGACCACTGCTACGTCTTCATGCGCGGCGAGTACGCGGCCCAGAAGCGCGTGGTGGAGGCCGCCGTCGCCGAGGCGAAGGCCGCGGGGCTTTTGGACCGGGACGTCCTCGTGATGCAGGGCGCCAACGCGTACATCTCCGGCTGCGACACGGCGCTCCTCGAGACCATGGAGGGCAAGAAGGCCTGGCCGCGCCAACCTCCCCCGTTCCCGACGGTCGTGGGGTTGAACGGCTGGCCGACCGTGGTCAACAACGTCGAGACCTTGATGATGGTGGCCCAGGTCCTTGCCGTCGGCGGCGACGCCTTCGCCGCGGCCGGAGTCCCCAAGAGCGGCGGCACCCGCTGCTTCTCCATCAGCGGGCACGTCGAGCGCCCCGGCGTCTACGAGTTCCCGTTGGGCACGCCTTTCGAGGACCTGCTCGCCGCGGCCGGCGGGGTCAAGGGCGGCCGGAAGATCAAGGCCGTCATCCCCGGCGGGACCTCGACGCCCGTGCTGACCCCCGAGGAGGCCGCCGGGCTCAAGCTCGACTTCGACTCGCTGCGCGGCAAGGGCTCGTTCTTGGGGGCCGGCGGCGTCATCGTCTTAGACGACACCGTGGACATGGTGGACGTCCTCTTCATCATCGAGCGCTTCCTGTGGGTCGAATCCTGCGGCCAGTGCACCCCCTGCCGCGAGGGCTCGGGCTGGGCGACGCGCATCCTCGACCGCATGCGCAAAGGGCTGGGCGCCGCCGAGGACCCGGACAACCTGGTGCGCATCGGCGAGAACGTGACCGGCAAGGTCATCTGCGCCTTGGGCGACACCGTGGGCATGGTCGCGATGGCGATGATCAAGAAGTACCGGGCCGATTTCGAGAAACGGCTGGGGAAGCGCTGATGGCAAAGCTCGTCAAGTTCAAGCTCAACGGCAAGGACGTAGAAGCCCCCGAGGGCCAACTCGTCATCGACGCCGCCAAGGACCAGGGCGTCGAGGTGCCGCACTACTGCTACCACCCGGGCCTCGGCAACCCCGGCGTGTGCCGCCTCTGCGTGTGCGAGGTCGCCGGCGCGCCGAAGCCCCAGATGACCTGCCGCACGGCCGTCAAAGAGGGCCTCGACGTCAAGACGGACTCCCCCGTCGCCAAGCGCGCCCAGGCCTCCTCCCTCGAGTTCCACCTCGCCAACCACCCCCTGGACTGCCCCGTCTGCGACCAGGCCGGCGAGTGCCACCTGCAGGACTACTACCAGCGCTTCGGGCTCTACAAGTCCACCGTGCGCGAGGACAAGCGGCACAAGGAGAAGCGCAAGGACATCGGGACTTGGGTGATGCTCGACCAGGAGCGCTGCATCCAGTGCACGCGCTGCACGCGCTTCGTGGACAACGTCACGAAGACCCACGAGCTGGCCGTGTTCGGCCGCGGCGACCGCTCGGTCCTGGACCTCTATCCGGGCATGCGCCTGGACAACCCCTACTCCGGCAACGTCGTCGACATCTGCCCCGTCGGCGCCCTCACCGACAAGGACTTCCGCTTCTCGGTGCGCGCCTGGTATCTGGACCGCACCCCCTCGGTCTGCACGGGCTGCGCGCGCGGCTGCTCGGTCGAGGTCCACACGAACACGAAGCGCCCCTGGCACACCGGCGGCCGCCGCGTGGCGCGCCTCAAGCCCCGCTACAACCCCGAGGTCAACGGCTGGTGGATGTGCGACGAGGGCCGCTACGGCTACAAGTCGGCCGACGCCAAGACCCGCGTGAAGGGCTCCTCCGTCCTGGGGACCGACGGCCAGCCCGCCCAACTCACCCCCGCCGACGCCGCCGCCCGCGTCGCCAAAGAGCTTAGGGAGCTCTGCGCCGACAACGGCCCCGAAGGCCTGGCCTTCCTCGTGAGCGCCTCGCTCACGAACGAGGACCTCTTCGCGCTCAAGGCCCTCATGAAGCGCCTGGGCGTGCCGCTGTCGAACGCGGTGCTCGCCCCCGGCGCCGACCAGCTCGGCGAAGAAGACGCCCTCCTGCGCCGCAAAGAGAAGGTCGCGAACCTCTCCGGCGCCGCCGCGCTGGGCTTTGGCGTCACGAAAGGCCCCGAGGCCCTCAAGGGCAAGGTCTGGGGAGCCTGGACCGTGGGCCGCGCCGGCCATGGGTCCTGGATTGGATTGCCTTTCACGCTTTGGCAGGGAGCCAACGCCGTTCGCGGTTCCGACACCGCCCGCTGGGTGCTCGCGGGCGCGCACTGGACCGAGACGGACGGCACCGTCGTGAACTTCTCCGGACGTGTGCAGCGCCTGCGCGCCGCCGTCCCGCCCCTCGGCGAGTCCGCGCCGGCCTGGGCCTGGTTCGGCTCGGTGCTGCGCGCGCTGGGCGGGGCCTTCCCGCACGACGACGCCGGGTCCGTGTTCGCGGCCCTGTCCGCCGCCGAGCCCGCCTTCGCCGGCCTCAAGTTCGAGCTTCCGAAAGACGGGGTCCTGCTCCCGAAGGGCAGGCCCGAGGCGGCGACGGCATGATGGCCTGCTGCGAGACCGCCTGCCCCCTCTGGGTGGACGCCGCGTTCTCAGCCGTCAAGATCGCGCTCGCCATGGGCTTCGGCCTCCAGACCGCGGCTTTCTTGACCTGGGTCGAGCGCAAGCAGAGCGCCGTCCTCCAGGACCGCATCGGCGCCAACCGCGCCTCCATCTTCGGCTTCAAGTTCCTGGGGCTCTTCCACATCCTCTCGGACGCCATCAAGATGATGACGAAGGAGGACTTCGCTCCGCCGCAGGGGCTCAAGCCCTGGCACACCTTGGCTCCCATCATCAGCATGTGCGCGGCGCTCATGTGCCTGTCGGCGCTCCCGTTCGGGGCCTCGGTGGAGCTGTTCGGGCGCAGCTGGAACCTGACCCCCATCCCGCTCGAGTACGGGGTCATCTACGTCCTGGCCCTCCTGTCCGTCGGCGTCCACGGCGTCGTGATGGCGGGCTGGGCCTCGGGGTCGAACTACGCGCTCTTGGGCGGCCTGCGCGGCGCGGCCCAGATGATCTCCTACGAGGTGGCTATGCTCGCCATCGTCGCGGGGCCCCTTTACCTCTACGGGACGCTGGATTTGGCCCAGGCCGCCGCCTGGCAGGCGCGGACCTGGCACGGCCTGCCGCTGTGGGGCATCGTCCTGCAGCCCTTGGCCTTCATCCTGTTCTTGACAGCCGGCGCCGCCGAGACCAAACGCGCGCCCTTCGACCTGCCCGAGGGCGAGGCCGAGATCGTCGGCTACTTCGTCGAGTACTCCGGCATGAAGTTCGCGATGTTCCTCAACACCGACTTCCTCGAGTCCATCGTGCTGGCGGGGATGACCACGACCCTGTTCTTAGGCGGCTGGCACCTGCCCGGGCAGTCGCATTTAGGGCTCTCGGGGCCGCTTTTGGCCGCCCTGGGCGTCGTCGTCTTCGTCACGAAGCTGATGGGCGTGCTGTGGCTGCTCATGCAGATCCGCTGGACCTTGCCGCGCTTCCGCTTCGACCAGCTCTTGGACCTCGGCTGGAAGAACATCCTGCCGCTGGCGCTCGTCAACCTGCTCGTCACGGCCTGGGCCGTGCACCTTTTCTCATGAACGCCAAGCACACCGTCGCCAAGGTCCGCCGCCCCGAGGTCCGCTTCCAGGAGCAGATCTATCTCATCGAGGTCTGGAAGGGGCTCGTCATCACCACGCGCCATCTGCTGGTGAACCTATACCGCCACCTGAGCGTCGCCCTGGGCCGGGGCGGCCCGGCCGGGTCAGTGACGACCCAGTACCCCGACGACCCTCAGGTGACGGCGAAGCGCTCCCGCACGCGCCATCGCCTCTTGAAGCGCGAAGACGGCACGCCGCGCTGCGTCGCCTGCATGCTCTGCGAGACGGTGTGCCCCGCCAAGTGCATCTACATCCAGGCCGAAGAGAGCCCGGACGTGATGGTGGAGAAGCGGGCCAAGACCTTCAAAATCGACCTGGGGATGTGCGTGTTCTGCGGCTACTGCGTGGAGGCCTGCCCCGAGGACGCCATCCGGATGGACACCCAGTTCATCGCGTTCCCCGGCATGACGCGCAAGGACCTCATCTGGGACATGCCGGAGCTCATGGGCGACGTGAAGAAGGACCCTAAGCCCGTGAAGGCAGTCGACCCGCTCGGGCCCGCTGCTTCCTGACCGCCTCGTAGAGGACGATTCCCACCGCCGTAGACAGGTTGAGCGAGCGGATGGCGTCCGAGTGCGGGATGCGGTAGGTCTCGGCGGCGAACTTCTCCTTGATGTGGGCCGGCAGGCCCACCGACTCCTTGCCGAAGACCAGCCAGCAGTCCGGCTCGTAGGGGGCCTGCCAGAAGTCCTGGAGGCCGTCCGAGGAGAAGAAGCGCAGGCCCTGCTCGTTCGGGACCGAGAGCACCAGGTCCGTCCAGCTCTTGTGGACCTTGAGGTCCACCTTGTCCCAGTAGTCGAGGCCGGCGCGGCGGACCTCCTTGGCGTCGAGCGAGAAGCCCAGGGGCTCGACCAAGTGCAAAGTCGCGCCCAGCCCGAGGCAGGTCCGCCCGATGTTGCCCGTGTTCCAGTGGATCTCGGGCTCGAGGAGGACGACGTTCATCCGGGGGTCACTGAAAGTTCCCGCCGTCGATGGCCGCGAAGTTCCCCAACCCGGTAGCCGTCGAGACTACGACCTTGAGGGGAGCGCAGTCGTTGCAGTAGTAGATCTCGCCGACCGCCGTCGGGGTGATGGCCAGCAGCTGGACGATGCTGCGGGAGAAGAGCCGGGTCGCGCCGGCGGCCTGCACGGTCTGGGCGACGACGGTCGTGGGAAGGCTTCCCGCCGCGACGGCGGTCGCGTTGACGGTAATGGTGTCCGGCACGTCGGCGTCCGCGATGGCCGCGCAGGTGAGGTTGCCGCTCGCCGCGATGGCGTTCGCGTACTGGTTCGCACCGCAGTCCGTCGGGTTGGCCGCCAGCGCCGTGGCCGTGCCCGCCAGGGTGACGGTGATCCCGTCCGGCACATCGGCGTCCGCGAGGGCGGCGCAGGTGAGGTTGCCGCTCGCCGCGATGGCGTTCGCGAACTGGTTCGCCCCGCAGTCCGTCGGATTGGCCGCCAGCGCCGTGGCGGTGCCCGCCAAGGTGATGGTGATCCCGTCCGGCACGTCGGCGTCCGCGATGGAGCCGCAGGTCAGGTTCCCGTTGGCCGCGATGGCGTTCGCATATTGGTTCGCCCCGCAGTCCGTCGGATTGTTCGTCAGCGCCGCGACCGTCCCGTTCGTGTTCCCCGTACCGCCCTGCCCCGTCGCCAACGCGGTCGCCATCGTGACCACTCCCGCCGTCACCTTCAAGGCGGTCCCGCCGACCGAGAAGTTGTTGTCGACGACCGTCACCGACGAGGCGAAGATCGCCGGCTGGGTGACCGACATGTCGCCGACGACGGTCATCTTCGCGCCCGGAGACGCGGTGCCGACCCCCACCTTGTCGCTGGTGACGTTGAGTTCGACCTTGCCCGCGCCCGCCGACCAGCCGCTTCCGGCCAAGGTCTGGGAGACGACGTAGGCCTTGCTCGCCGCCGCGTCGTTGACCGACGGGGTGGTCGGCAGGCCGAGGAGCTCCGCCCCTGCGCCCACGAGCGTGATGTCCTGCCCCGAGGCGATTGTGAGCGCCCCGGCCGTGGTGAAGCCGCTGACCCCGGTCGTGCCGAAGTCCGCGGCGCCGCGCACCGACACCGAGGCGTTGAAGGTGGCCGGCTCGATGTACCCGCCCTTCAGGCGGTTCGCCCCGACGACGGTCAGCGAGGAGTTGAAGGTCGCCGGGTCCATGAAGCCGCCCAACAGGCGGTTGGGGCCGATGACCGTGATGGAGGAGGCGAAGGTCGCCGACTGCGAGACGCTCTGGTCGCCCACGAGGGTCAGCTTCGCGCCCGGCGACACCGTGCCGATGCCGACGAGGCCCGCGTTCGTCACGTTGAAGGACGTGTAGCCCACCGCGAAGGTCTGCCCCGCCTGCGGCTCGGCGCCCACGCCCAGCTGGTCGAAGACGCTGAAAGCCCCCGTATGCTGCAGAAACTTGCCGTCGAGGATGAAGTTGCCCTCGACCAGCAGGTCCGGCTTGACCGAGGTGTCGTGGACCGCCGGGGCGCCGATCAGCACGTCTCCGCCGATGACCTGCAGCTTGGCCGACGCGCTCGGGCTGGCGGTGCCGACGCCGACCCGGCCGGCGGCTCCGTCGACGAAGAAGGTGGAGCCGACCGCGAGCGATGCCGCGCCGGGGATGGCCAGCGCGCCGGTGGCGGCGAACGTGCTCTTCGTCGCCCCCGCGCCGAAATCCGCCGCACCGCCGACGCTCACCGACGACCCGAAGGTTGCCGGCTGGCTGAAGGAGGCGTTGCCGACGACGCTCAAGGTCGCGAGAGGGCCCGCGGTCCCCAGGCCGACGCGGCCCGCCGTCACGACGAAGTCCGGAGACCCCACGCTGAAGGCGTTGCCCTGCACGGTCACCGTGCCGCCCGCCGTGATGAGGCCGGTCTTGACCCCGTTCGAGGTCATCAGGCCGTTGCCGTCGACGCTGGCCAAAGACGAGGCCCCGGTGGAGACGAGCAGGATGACGCCGGCCTCCCCCGTCCCGCTCGAGACGTGCAGGCGGGACCCCGGCGACGCCGTGCCGATGCCGACGCGGCCGGAGGCCGAAGAGATCGACAGCGAGTCGATGTTGTTCGTGGTGAAGGTCAGGCCCGCCGTCGAGATCTCGACGTTGCCTTCCACCGTCTCGGCGACCTTCGCGTACGGCACGCTGCGCAGCGCGTCGCGCGGGGAGAGGACGACGCCCTCGACCTCGAGCTCGAGGTATTTCTGGGCGGTCCCGGTTAGAGAGCCGAAGGGGATGTCGAGCGACACGGAGAAGATGCCCTGCCTGACATCGACGGCCAGCGTGCCGCTGTTGTACAGGGCCGTGCCCCCGGTGACGGCGTTGTAGAGGCGGAACGCCATGGACCTGGTGCCCGTGACCGGGAAGCCGTCCTTCTCGAGGCGGCCCTGGTAGTTCATCCCGTTGGGGACCGAGTCCGGGACGGCCGTCGCCATCGGGACGAACTCCGCCGCCGCCGGGGCCGCCAGCGCGAGCATCGCGAGGATGGGGAGGGTTCTCATGACATTCTCCTGGTCTAGTACCTGATCAGATGGTGGAACTTGGGCGGCTTGCGGGTCGCGCCTTCCCGCTTCTCGCCCTTAGGCACGCCGAACCGGAACGAGACGCTGATCCGGTGGGTGTAGGAAAGCTGTCCGAACTCCACGAAGGCGTAATCGAGGGAGAGCTCGGGGAACCAGTCCGCGACGAAGCCCTTCTCGAGGGAGGTGAACCCGATGCCTCCCGAGAGGCCGATGCCGGTGTCGGCCCGGCCCAGGTAACCGGCGCGCAGGGAGAAGGCGTCGACAGGACGGAACTCGAAGCCCGCCGAGGCGTAGGGGTCTCCGTCGCGCCGCGCCGCCCCTTCGACCATGAAGGAATACGAGGCGTCGTCCCAGCCCGGGACCCCGCCGCGGTAGCCGAAGCCGGCGTGGAGGCTCAGCGGCAGGTGGAAGGCCTCGGCGATAAAGGTCATCGGAGAGCCGACGTTGCGGATGGCGGCGCCCAACGACAGGCCGTCATCCTCATGGTCCCGCCACAAGAAGCCCGCGTCGATGGCGCCCGCCGACGCGGAGTATGTGGCCAGGCGCGAGTTGATGAACTTCCCGGAGACCCCCACGGAGGCTTTTTCCCAAAGGGGCAACTGGCGCGCCCAAGCCCCAGCCACGGCGATGTCCGTCGCGGAGACCTTTCCGTCCGGCTGGTCGAGCGGGGTGTAGGCCTCGAACGGGGTGACGTTGAGCATCGTGAAAGCCCCCGCGAAGGTGCCGTACTTCCAGTGGGGGTACGCGTACGCGCCGAACTGCTCATGGACGCCCTCCAGATACTTGTTGTGCATCACGGAGACTTCCTGGCGGTCCAGGAGGGCCAAGCCCGCCGGGTTGTAGTGGATCGCGTGGACGTCGTCGGCCAAGGCCACGTAGGCTTCGCCCATGGCGACCGGCCGCGCCCCCACGCCGATCTTGAGGAAGTTCGCGGCCGTCGTCCCGGGGCCCGCCGCCGAGGCGGGCACAGAGAGGAGCAGGGCGGCCGCGGCGAGACGGAGCACTATTTGATCACCATGAGCTTGCCGATCCGCGTCTTCCCGTCGGTGGATTGAACGTGGTAGATGTACACGCCGCTGGCCACGGACTCCCCGCGGTCGTTGACGACGGGGACCCAGGAGATCTCGTCGGACGCGCCGGAATCCTTGACGAGGGTCCGGATCAGCTCGCCCGAGATCGTGTAGATCCGGATGGTCACCTTGGCCGTCAGGCGGGTGAAGGTGATCTGGGAGTGGCCCTTGCTCGGGATGAAGGGGGTCGGGAAGGCGTGGGTCGCGCTGAGGTCGTCTGCGGCGACGCGTTGGGCCGCCAAGATGCCGGGAGCCACCAGGAAGCCTCCCCCGCTCATCGAGGTCGCCGAGGCCCCTCCGAGGGTCCCGGCGGCCCTAAAGCCGGCACCGCTCATCTCGGCGCCGCCGAGCCCCGTCATCCCCGAGTTCGGCACCTCGAAGCCCCCCCCCGAGGGGAAATCCGCCAAGGCCGGGGACAGGGCCGCCGACGCCAGGAGGGCTAAAAGGCCCGCGCGCGCGCGTTTCATGCCCTTAGGGTGCCGGGATTGTGTGAATAAATCAATAACTGCGGGGTCAGGGCCGGACTGCTATAATATACCGGTAAGGATGAAGCCGGCCCTCACGTCCGCCCCCCTGCGCCACACCTTGGACCACTACGCGCGCCGCCGCCGGCGCACGCGGGTCGTTCCCGTCGGCAACGTGCGGGTCGGAGGCGACTACCCCATCGTCCTGCAGTCCATGACGACCACGGACACGATGGACACCGACAAGACCGTGGCCCAGTCGCTGCGGATGGTCGAGGCCGGCTGCCAGCTGGTGCGCATCACGACCCCCACGGTCGAGGACTCCCGCAACCTGGAGAACATCAAGGCGGCGCTCCTCAAGCGAGGCGTGGACGTCCCGCTGGTGGCCGACGTCCACTTCAAGCCCGCCGCCGCGATGACGGCCGCCGACTTCGCCGACAAGGTCCGCATCAACCCGGGCAACTTCGTCGACGGCAAGCGCTTCCTGTCGCGCGACTACACCGACGCCGAATACGCCGCCGAGCTCGAGCGCATCGAGGCCGCCTTCACCCCGCTGGTGGAGAAGCTCAAGCGCCTGAAGCGCGCGCTGCGCATCGGCACGAACCACGGATCCCTCTCCGACCGCATCATGAACCGCTACGGAGACTCCCCCCTGGGCATGGTCGAGTCGGCCTTGGAATACGTCCGGGTCTGCGAGAAGAACGGCTACCGCGACATCATCCTCTCGATGAAGGCCTCGAACCCCAAGGTGATGATCGAGGCCTATCGCCTCTTGGCCGCCCGGATGGCCGAGTGTGGGATGGACTACCCCTTCCACCTGGGCGTCACGGAGGCCGGCGACGGCGAGGACGGCCGCATCAAGTCCGCCATCGGCATCGGCTCCCTCCTCGAGGACGGCATCGGCGACACCGTCCGCGTCTCCTTGACCGAGGACCCGGAGTTCGAGATCCCGGTCTGCCGGACCAGGTCGCGGCAGAC
>SCTT01000445.1 GCA_004322435.1 bacterium | reverse complement strand
ACGCCCTTCCAGCCGGGGAAGCGGGTCCAGTCGGGCTCCACGAACGGGCGGGTCAGGGGGTATTTGAAGGGCTGCTCGGCGGGCTTGGCTTTGAGCGCGGCGGTTCGGACGACCTTGGCCATGGGATGTCTCCTGTCTAACCTTTGAGGAAGAGCTTCTGGGGGTCCAGCTTCTCGCGCAGGAGGCGGACCTCCGCGGCGGTGGGGCCGGCGACCGTGCCCAGGGGCGCGCGGACCTTGAGCGGCCAGCCGACCTCGGCCTGGACCTGCTCCACGGTGAAGCCGGGATAGAGCGCGGTCAGCTCCAGCTCGCCCTCGGCGTTGGGCTCGAGGATGCACCGGTCCGTGACGACCTTGACCGGCCCGGAACCGGGCAGGCCCAGCTCCTTGCGCGACTTGCCCTTGCAGCGCATCCCGGGGCTCGTGATGAAGTCCACGTCGGCCGGGAACGCGCGCTTGCCGAGCTTCATGACGACGAGCATGCGCTTGGCGTGCACGGCGATCTCCGACGCCCCGCCGGAGCCCGGCAGGCGCACCTTGGGCTTCTCGTAGGGCCCGACGACCGTCGTGTTGATGTTCCCCCAGCGGTCGAGTTGGGCGCCGCCCAGGAAGCCCACCTGGATGCGGCCGTTCTGGAGGAAGTACTGGAAGATGTCCGTCATCGGCGCGACCATGAGGGAGCCGGTGACGAGGGCGGGGTCGCCGATGGACACCGGCAGGCGCTCCGGCACCGCGCCGACCGCGCCCGACTCGTAGATGAGGACCAAATTCGGAGCGTGCGTCGCCCGGGCGAGGTTGCAGGCCAGGTTCGGCAGGCCGATGCCGACGAAGACGACCTCGCCGTCCTTGAGCTCTCTGGCGGCGACGGCCGCCATCATCTCGGAAGGGGTGTACTCAGTAGCCATAGTTCACCCCCGCGCACATCAGGGGCTTGGCCTTGAGCCGCTCCGCCAGCCCCGCGTTCTTCTTCATGTAGGCCGCGCGGTCCGGGACGCCGTAGACGTACTCGTCCAGGTACTTCTTCAGAGCCGCCGGGTCCTTCGAGACGGCCTCCCAGGCGACGTAGAAGTCGTTGTCGCGGTCGTAGTAGCCCTGGGAGTAGGACGGGTGCGCGCCGTAGGGCTCCACCACCACCGCGCTCACGATGGGGGCGGGGATGAGGGTGCGGTTGGGGTCGGAGCGGATGAGGGACTCCTCCACCAGCTCCTCCACGACCACCACCACGTGCTTCGAAGCGAACGCCGCCTCCTTCTGCACGCCCATCAGCCCCCAGATCTGCGCGTTGCCGTTCTTGTCGGCGCGCTGGGCGTGGACGATGGTGACGTCGGGGCGGAGGGCGGGCACCGTGGCCAGCACCTCCCCGGTGTAGGGGCAGGTGACGGTCTTGATGTTAGGGTTGACCCGCGGCAGGTCGGTGCCGGCGTAGTTGCGCAAAGTCGCGAACGGGAGCCCGGAGGCCCCGGCCTGGAAGCGCGCGACCATGCCGAAGTGGCTGTATTCTTCCGTCTCGAGCCCGCCCCCCCCTTCCAGCGCGCGCCGGAAGGAGTGCAGGGACCCCACGCCGGGGTTCCCCGCCCAGGAGTAGATGAGCTTCTTGGCGCAGCCGGCCCCGATGAGCTGGTCGTAGACCAGGTCGGGGGTCAGGCGCGCCAGGGTCAGGTTCCTGCGCCCCTGACGGATGATCTCATGGCCCGCGGCGAAACAGATGAGGTGGGTAAACCCCTCGATGACGACCGTAGAGCCGTCCGCCACGAAGGAGGCCACGGCCTCCTTCATCGTCATGACCTTGCCGCTCATCGCGTGAGGAAGGTGAGGACCTCGTCTAAGATGCGCAGGCCGGTGTCGACGTCGTACTCGTCGACGACCAGCGGCGGCGCGAGCCGGATGACCGACTCGCCGCAGGGCAGGAGCAGCAGGCCCTTCCGGAAGGACTGCTGCACCAGGTCGTGCACCAGGTCCTTGGCCGGCTCCTTCGTCTCCCGGTCCTTCACGAAGTCCACGCCGATGAAGAGCCCGGCGCCGCGGACGTCGCCGATGACGGAGTGCTTGGCCTGGAGCTTCTTGAGGCCCGCCATCATCCGCTCGCCCATCACGCGGGCGTTCTTCGCGAGCTCCCTCTCGACGAGGTCGAGGGTGACCAACGCCGCCGCGCAGGAGACGGGGTTGCCGCCGAAGGTCGAGCCGTGGGAGCCCGACTCCCACTTCATGACCGACTCCTTGGCGATGATGGCGCCGATGGGCATGCCGGAGCCCAGGCCCTTGGCCGTCACCAGGACGTCCGGCTCGACGCCGAAGTAGTCCGCGGCCCACATCTTCCCGGTGCGGCCGACGCCGGTCTGGATCTCGTCGAACACGAGCAGGATGCCGTGGGCGTCGCAGATCTCGCGCAGGCCCTGCAGGAACTTGAGCGGGGGCAGGACGTACCCGCCCTCGCCCAGCATCGGCTCGATGAAGACCGCGGCGACGTCGTCGGGGGACACGTGCCGGCGGAAGAGCTCGTGGAGGAAGGACAGGGAGAACTCGCTCAAGTCCTTTCCGCCCGTCTCGGTGCGGTAGGCGTCCGGGTAGGGGATGTGGTGGACGCCCGGCAGGAAGGGCCCGAAGTGCGCGCGCTGCTTGGCCTTGGAGGACCCCAGGCTCATCGCGCCGTAGGAGCGGCCGTGGAAGGCGCCCCGGAAGGCGATGAGGTCGGTGCGGCGCGTGGAGGAGCGGGCCAGCTTGATGGCGCCCTCGACGGCCTCGGTGCCCGAGTTCGTGAGGAACACGCGCTTCTTGCCCTTGCCCGGCGCGACCTGCGCCAGGCGCTCGCAGAGCTTCGACATCCCCTCGAAGTAGAAGTCCGTGCCGCAGATGTGGAGGAACTTCCCGGCCTGCTCCTGGACGGCCTTGACCACCGCCGGGTGGCAGTAGCCGGTGGCGGAGACGGCGATGCCCGCCATGAAGTCGATGTAGCGGTTGCCGTCGACGTCCTCGACCATCGCGCCCTTGCCGTGCGAGACGGCCAGCGGGTACTCCTTGATGTAGGAGGTCGAGGAATAGGTCTTGTCGAGCTTCACGATCTCGCGCCCTTTGGGGCCCGGGGGCGGGACGACGATGCGGGGGTAGTCGCGGCCGCCGCCGTTGGTGGAGGCGGCGGGCGCGGCGGGGGCGGCCTCAGGGAGCTTCGCGTGCTTGATCTTCGACATGGCCTAACCCTCCTTGATGAGGCAGCGGCTCTGCTCGCGCATGAACTGCGCGACGTAGTACGGCCCGCAGCCGCCCTTGCCGGTGGACCCGGAGCCCTTCCAGCCGCAGAAGGACTGCGCGCCCGGCCAGGCGCCCGTCGTCGCGCCGGAGCGCTTGTTGACGTACGTGACGCCCGCCTCGATGCGGTCCCAGAACTCCTCTATGTCTTCCTGCTTCTTCGAGTAGAAGCCCGCGGTGAGGCCGTACTCGGCCTTGTTGCCCTCGGTCAGGGCCTGGTCGAGCGAGTCGACGACTCCCACGGTGAGGAAGGGCAAGAAGAGCTCTTCGGTGAAGAAGTTCGAGTCGAGCGGCGCCTGGACGATGGTCGGGGCCACGAACCAGCCCTTGTCGAAGAGGCCGCCCTTGAGGCGTTCGCCGCCTAAGAGGACCTTGGCCTCCTTCTTGGCCTGCGCCGCGGCTTGGTCGAACTTCTTGGCCGCGCGCTCGTTGATGACGGGCCCGAAGTACACGTCCTTTTCGGTCGGGTCGCCGCACTTAAGGAGCTTGGACTTGGCCACCAGCTTCTCGATGAAGGCGTCCGCGACGGCCTTATGGACGTAGACCTTGGAGCAGGCCGAGCACTTCTGGCCCTGCAGGCCGAACGCGGAACGCATCACGCCTTCGGCGGCCATCTCGAGGTCGGCCGAGTCCATCACGATGGCGGGGTTCTTGCCGCCGAGCTCGAGGAGACAGGGCTTCACCCACTTGGCCGAGAACTGGGCGTACATGTGCAGGCCCACTTCCTTGGAGCCGGTGAACACGATGCCGTCCGTCATCGGGTGCTGCCAGAGCGGGTCGCCGATGACCGAGCCCTTGCCGGTGACGAAGTTGAACACGCCGGCCGGGATGCCGGCGTCGCGGTAGCACTCGTAGAGCTTGAGGCCGGTCCAGGGCGTGTCCTGGGCGGGCTTGTAGACCACGGTGTTCCCGGCGACCAGCGCCGCCGAGGACATGCCGGTCGAGAGCGCCAGCGGGAAGTTGAAGGGCGCGATGCACACGAAGGTGCCGAAGGGCCGCAGCACGTCGGTGTTCGTCTCGATGGGCGTGATCTTCG
>SCTT01000444.1 GCA_004322435.1 bacterium | reverse complement strand
CTCGACGCCGTGTCCACCGACGCCCCCGAGTTCAAGGAGGCCGAGGCGGCCGTGACGGAGCGCGTCTCCAAGCTCCTCAAGGTCAACGGCAAGACCACCACCCTCGAGTTCCACCGCGAGCTCGGCAAGCTCATGTGGGACTACTGCGGGATGTCCCGCAGCGAGACGGGCTTGAAGAAGCTCTTGGCCGAGATCCCGGCCCTGCGCGAGCGGTTCTGGAAGGACGTCAAGGTCCTCGGCGGCAACGAGGAGTTCAACCAGTCCCTCGAGCGCGCCGGCCGCGTGGCCGACTACATGGAGTTCGCGGAGATGATGGCCTTGGACGCCCTCGAGCGCAAGGAATCCTGCGGCGGCCACTTCCGCGAGGAGTCGCAGACCCCGGACAACGAGGCCAAGCGCGACGACGAGAAGTTCGCGCACGTGGCGGCCTGGGAGTTCAAGGGCGACGGCAAGGCGCCGGTCCGGCACGTCGAGCCCCTGACCTTCGAGCACGTGAAGCTGACCCAGCGGAGCTACAAGTAGAGGCCCCCATGAGCGACTCCCTCGACATCACGTTCAAAGTCTGGCGCCAGAAGGACGGCTCCTCGGAAGGGGCCTTCGAGACCTATCAAGGGAAGGGGCTCTCCACCGAGATGTCCTTCCTCGAGGCCTTGGACGTCGTCAACGAGGACCTGCAGAAGAAGGGGCAGGCCCCCATCGCCTTCGACCACGACTGCCGCGAGGGCATCTGCGGGATGTGCTCCTTGGTCATCAACGGGCGGCCGCACGGCCCGGACTCGGGCAAGACGACCTGCCAGCTCCACATGCGGCGCTTTAAGTCCGGCGACACCATCACCGTCGAGCCTTTCCGGGCGGCGGCCTTCCCGGTCGTTCGCGACCTCGTCACGGACCGCGGCGCCTTCGACAAGATCATGCAGGCGGGCGGCTACGTCTCGGTCAACACCGGGGCGGCGCCGGACGCCAACGTCATCCCCGTCCCGAAGATGACGGCCGAAGAGGCGATGGACGCCGCGGCCTGCATCGGCTGCGGCGCCTGCGTGGCCGTCTGCCCGAACGCCTCCGCGATGCTCTTCGTGGGCGCGAAGGTCTCCCAGCTCGCGGTGCTGCCGCAGGGCGGCCCCGAGCGCGAAAGGCGCGTCCTCAAGATGATCGACGCGCACGACGCGGCGGGCTTCGGCAACTGCACGAACGAATTCGAGTGCGAGCGGGTCTGCCCTAAGGAGATCTCCGTCTCGCATATCGCGCGCCTCAACCGCGAGTTCCTGCGGGCCCTCGTCACCTCCGTCCCGGAACGCAAGGCCGCCGCCGGCGCCGGCTAGCCCAGGCCTTTGACCCCCAAGAACCGCGTCCGGGCCCTGGTCTACGGGTCCGTCCTCCTCGGCGCGGTGTGGGGCGTGGGCGTCGAGCCGCGGCTCCTGGTCGAGCATGAGGAGACCTTGGTCCTCCCCGGCTGGAAGGGCCCTCCGCTTCGCCTGGGGCTCCTCTCGGACATCCACGCGGGCTTCAACGGGACGAGCGTCGAACGCATCCGGAAGGTCGGCGAGCGCCTGAGCGCGCGCCGTCCCGACGCCGTGCTCCTCTTAGGGGACTTCGTCGTCCCCAAAGGCTCCCGGTTCGGCTCGCTGGCGCCCGAGGCCATGGCGCCGGCCTTAAAGAGCCTCCGCGCCCCGCTCGGCGTCTACGCCGTCCTCGGCAACCACGACTGGTGGCGCGACGGCCCGGGCGTGCGCGCCGCGCTCGAAGGCGTCGGCATCAAGGTCTTGGAGAACGAGCTCGCCGAACTCAAGCGCCCGGAGGGCTCCGTGTGGCTGGCCGGGCTGGCTGACGAGTGGACGCAGGACCCGAAGCCGCTAGCGCTCCTTAAAGAGCTGGCCGGGCGCGGCCCGGCCGTCGCGGCCGTCCACGAGCCCGACCTCTTCGCGCGCTACCCCGCCCTCCAGGTCGACGGCTTTGCGTTGACCGTGTCCGGGCACACGCACGGCGGCCAGGTCCACCTTCCTCTCCTTGGCAGCCCGCTCGTCCCCTCGCTCTACCGCCAGCGCTACCTGCGCGGGCACATCGTCGAGGAGGGGCGCCATCTCTTCGTGACGACCGGCCTCGGGACGAGCGTGCTGCCGGTGCGCTTCGGGATGCGCCCCGAGTTCGTCGTGCTGACGCTGCGCGCCCCCTGACGCGAACCGCGGTTTTCGGCTAACTTTATGCGGTGACGCCCGCCCTCCTGCTGGCCGCGGCCCTCTCTCTGCCGGCCTTCGCCGAACCCGTCCTCGAGTGGACGGAGGCGGACGCGGCGCGCATCACCAGTCCGGAGGTGCGCGCGCTCTACCTCAGCGTCCTTCCGGTCCGGGCCGACGTGATACGGCAGGGGACGGAGCTCCAGGCCTTGCGGCGGGACTATGGGATGGAACCGGCGCGTCTCGCGGCCCAGCGCGAGCGCCTGCGCGCCGAGCTTGCGGCGAGCCTCGACAGGCTGGACGACGGCCGCAAGAAGGTCCAGGTGCTCGGGAACTCGGTCATCTACCTCCGGGCGCTCGACGCGGCCATGGGGATGACGGATGCGAAGGCCCCGAATTCCCGCGACTTCGAGCAGCTGGCCCGCTTCCAGGAGTTCGACAAGAACCTCAAGTGGATCTCCGTCGGCTATCGCGACATCCTCGCGGCGGAGGAGGCGGCCTACGCCGCGGCGCTCAAGCGCGCCGCGGCCGAGGGCCGGGCGCGGACCCTGCGCCGGAGGCTGGCCGTGGGGGGCGCCGTCGCGGCGGCGGCGCTGGCCGGGCTCTTCCTGCGCCGGCGCCGCCGGCCTCCGGCCCTGCCCGGCCCCGAGCCCGCGGCGCCGTCCTTCGGCGGCTATCTGCGCGCGGGACAGCCGGAGGACTGGGCCTTCGGGACGCAGTGGCCGGCGGTCAGGGGCGGCGACGGCCCCGCGGTCGTCAAAGTCCTCTCCACGGACTTCTCCGGGACCGGCGCGGAGGCCGACCGCACGGCGGGGCGCCTGCGCACGGCCACCGCCTTCCGCCATCCGGGGGTCCAGGCGGTGACCGCCGTCGGAACGTGCCCGGAGGGCGTCTATCTCGTCGTCGAAGCCGACGCGGGACGGCCTCTCTCCGAGCTGCTCGCCTCCGGAAAGCCCTTCGCGGCCGCCGCGGCGCTCAAGGCCTTGGAGCCCGTGGCCCGCGCCTTGGACGCCGCGCACGCGGCGGGCCTCGCGCACGGCTGCCTGACGCCGGAGCGCGTCCTGCTCTCCCCCGACGGAGCCGGCCGGGCGGCGGACTTCGGGGTCGTCCGCGCGCTGGCGGCGCGGCCGGAGGTGGGCGCCCGGGCCTTCAGCCCCGCCTACGCGGCCCCCGAGGCCCTGGAAGGCAAGGTCACTCTGCCCTCGGACCTCTTCTCCTTCGGCGTGGTCCTCTACGAGATGCTCTTCGTGCGGCTGCCCTTCGAGGGAACGAACCTGGCCGTCCTCAAGGCCGAGCGCCGTTATCCGACGCCGAGCTCACTTTTGGGGCGGCCGGCCCCCGGCGCCGACGCGCTCTTCGCGGGCCTCCTCGAGCCCTCGGCCCGGGGGCGCCGGCCCAAGGTCGGCGGGCTGGCCGCCTCTTTGGCGGCCTTGGAGGGCCTCAAGTGAACGCGGTCTCCTTCCTGCGCGACCTGACCGTCGTGCTGCTCGCGGCGGCCGCGGCCCTGCTCGTGTTCCGCCGCTTCAAGCAGCCGCCGGTGCTCGGGTACCTGACCGCCGGCCTGCTCCTGGGCCCGCACATGGCGCCGTCCGCTCTCGTCGGCGACGTCGCGACGCTCGAGGCCCTGGCCGAGGTGGGCGTCGTGTTCCTGCTCTTCGCGTTGGGCCTCGAGTTCAACCTCGGCCGCCTGGGCCGCGCGGGCTTTCGGGCGGTCTTCTGCGCCTTGGTCGAGGCGGGGCTCCTCTTGGGCGCGGGGACGGCGGCGGCGCGCCTGGTGGGACGGCCGCCCATCGAAGGGCTCCTCTTCGGCGGCGTCGTGGCGCTCTCCTCCACGGCCATCGTGGCCCGGGCGCTGATGGACTCGGAGCGCGCCAGGCGCGCGCCCTGGGCCGAGCTCGTGGTCGGGACCCTCATCGCCGAGGACGTCGTCGCTGTCGTCCTCATCGCGGTGTTCTCGTCTTTGGGCCGCTTCGGGGAGGCCAGCTGGGGCTCGGCTTTGGACGTGGTGGTGCGCTTCGCGGCGCTGGCCACCTTGGTCCTCGCCGTGGGCCTGCTGCTCTTGCCTCGCCTCTTGGCGATGGTGGAGCGCTCGGGGGTCAAGGAAGTACGGACCTTGCTCGTCATCGGCACCTGTTTCGGCGTGTCCTTCCTGACCCACGCCCTGGGCTTCTCGTCGGCCCTGGGGGCCTTCCTCGCCGGGGCGCTCGTCTCCGAGAGCGGCGGCCGGCGCCTGCACGAGACGGCCGAGCCTTTCAAAGACGTCTTCGGCGCGGTCTTCTTCGTGGCGGTCGGCATGATGATCGACCCCGGCTGGGCGCTGGCCCACTGGGAGCTCGCCTTCGCTCTGGCCTTCGGCACCGTCGCCGTCCGGCTGGCCGTGAACTCGGCCGGCCTCTTGGCCGCCGGCGTCGCGCGCACGGAAGCGGCGCAGGCCGCCGTCATCAAGCTCCCCATCGGCGAGTTCTCGTTCATCCTGGCCCAGGTCGCCCAGCACGAGGGCCTGGTCTCCGGGCCGCTCTACCAGGTCTCCGTCCTCCTGTGTCTGGCGACCACCGCGGCGTCCTCGGCCCTGCTCGCCCCGGCCCTGGACCGGCCGGCCGCGGTCGAAGGCCTCTTCCCGCGCCCGCTGGCCCGCGTGCTCGACGACTACGCCGCGGCGGTGGGGCGCCTCACGATGCCGCGGCGGGTGCGCGTGGTCGTGGACCTGACGCGGCCCTCCCTCATCCAGATCTTCATCAACGTGATGGTCCTGACGGGCCTCTTCCTGGGCGCCGGCTGGCTCAAGGGGCGCTGGGGCGTCGACGAGCGCCTGCCCGGGGCGGCCTGGGGCGCTACGGCCCTGCTGACCTTGCCCTTCCTGCTCGCCTTGTGGCGCAAGGCGCAGGCGGTGGCGCTCATCCTCCTCGAGGCCCTCATCCCGCCCGACGAGGAGGGGCGTCCGCCGGCCGAGGCCCGGCCGCGCCTCACGCGCTTCCTCTTAGGCCTCGTGACGGCGGCCGTGGCCTGGTGGTATGTGAGCGTGAGCCTGCCGCTTCTGCCCGGCGGGCGCGCCTCGCTGGCGGCCGTCGCCCTCATCGCAAGCGTCGGGGTCCTCCTCTGGCGCGCGGCCAACAAGCTCTACGCGCGCATCCAGGCCAACCTCCGCGAGACTTTGGCGCGCTCGAAGGCCGAGCCGGAGACCGGCCCGGCGCTGGTCTCCCACCTGGTCGAGGAGGGCGCCGACGTGCGCGTCATGTCGCTGCGCCTGGGGCCCGGGGCCAAGGGCGCCGGCCGGAGCATCGCCGAGCTGGACCTCCGCGCCGCCACGGGGGCGACGCTTTTGCAGATCAACCGCGGCACGGGCCACATCCCCGCGCCGTCGCCGCAGACGCGCCTCGAGGCCGGAGACGAGGTGATGCTCGTGGGGACGCAGGAGCAGGTGGAGGCGGCCCGGGGCCTGTTAGCCGACTAGGCCGCGCTTCTTAAGGAGCGCCGCGCCGGCCAAGCTGGCGCCGAAGACCGCTCCCGACACCGCGATGGCCCGCGGGTCGTTCCAGGCCCCGCCGAAGAGCGCGAAGGTCACGACGCCCGGGAGGACCCCCAGCGCGGTCCCGGCGACGTAAGGGAGGAAGGGGATGTCCACCAGGCCGCAGGCGTAGTTGACGGTGTCGAAGGGCAAGAGCAGCAGGCGCAAGAGCAGCGAGGTCATGAACGGCCGCGCGAGGAGCTTGGCCTCGAGCTTCGCCATCCACGGCGTCTCATGCTCGGCGACCCACTCGCGCCCCATGGCCTTGGCGACCCCGTAGGCGGCCATCCCGCTCAAGTTGATGCCGACCCAGGCCCAGAACATCCCCAGCCACGGCCCCCAGGCCAGCCCGGCGGCCAGCACGAACGGCGTCGCGGGGGCGAGCGTCAGCGCGCGGGCGATGAAGAGCAAAATGTAGACGACGGGACCCCAGACGCCGGCCTCCTCGATCAGGTCCTTGAGGGCGGCGGGCAGCTGGGTGACCGGGATGTCGCTCTGCCACCAGGCGTAGAAGCCCGCGCAGGCGCCCAAGACCCACAGGGCCAGGAAGATGTGCCGGGTGCGCTTCGTCACGCCTTCTCCGCGAGCATCTCATAATCGTACCCGAAATCGGAGGTCTCGCACCGGAATAATCGCCGCCAGCGCGCGCCGGCCTTGTAGAGGGCCCAGCTGGGCGGAGGGGGGATGAGGGTTTTGAGCTTCTCGACGGGAATCCCGGCGGACTCGTCGGCGGGCACCGGCGGCGGCTCCTCGAGGAAGGCGCGGTAGGGGTTCTTGGTCCAGCCTCGCGCCTTGGCGCCGAGCTTGAAGTGGAAGTTCTTGGCGCTGAGGATCCGCAATCCGGAGCGTTTGAAGAGGGCTCCAAGAGACTTCTTCGTCATGAAGAACAGGTGCCCGCCGTGGCGGGTGACGACGGGGCGGTGGAGCTTGGCCCACAGGTCGCTCGTGGCTCTCAGGTCTATGGGGCCGTTGGGGACGGCCAGGCGCAGGCGGCCTCCTTTGCTCAGGAGCTTGGCGGCCAATGTGAGGGCCAGGGCGGGGTCCCGTTCGTGCTCTAAAACGTTGTTGATGTTGATGAAGTCGATGGAGCCTGCCTCGTAAGGGGCTTGTGAGAGGCCTCCGGGGGCGATGTCGACCTTGTTGACCTCTTTGCCGGCCTTCGCGGCGGCGGGGGAGTATTCGAGGCCTAGGACCTTCCTCTTCGAATGGTCCCTGACGCCGGCCAGCATCGTGCCCAGGGCGCAGCCCACGTCGAGGACGGTGCCTTCGGGGCGCCAGTCTTGGAGGTCTTCCGCGAGGAGCCTCCCTTTGTAGTAGTCCTTCCAGTACTGCTTGAAGAAGTCGCGGAAGTACGCGTGCGGGTAGCAGCGGGCGACCTCTTCTAGAGGGGGGACGGGGTCGTAGTAGGCGCCGCCGCAGTTTTCACAGCGGACTATGTCGCGGACGGCCCCCGGGTAGAGGACGGCCTTGCAGAAGGGATGGGTCGTCCCGTCGACGCAGAGGAGGCACTTCACGCCTCCATGATACCAAGCGCCCTACGTCCAGGGCTTCTTCCAGTAGTCGAACCCGGTCAATCCACGATGAAGATCTTGGCCCCGACTTCGGTGGACGAACGATGGGGTTCGCCGTCGTCCGAGACCTGGTAGCTCGTCCCGGGCCGGAGGGTGAAGCGGCGACCGTCCTTAAGCTCGGTGTGCAGTTCTCCTTCGACGCAGAGGAGGATGTGGCCTTTGGCGCACCAGTGGTCGGCCAGGTAGCCGGGGGTGTATTCCACCATGCGGACGCGGATGGGGCCGAACTGCCGGGTCTTCCAATAGGCGGTGCCGCGTTCGCCCTTGTGTTCGGTACGTTCGACGGCGGACCAGTCGGTGGTGCAGAACGGGATGTCAGAAATTTTCATAGGCCTTCCGACTCATGGGGCGGTCCGGCTGCAAGATGGCTGGTTTCATCCGAGTTGTCTCGCATTTAAACTAATGATGAATGCGACATTTCGTTTCTGTTGTCGACGATCACGACATGACGCTGGGCTGAGTCGCGGGCGCAAGACGCGACTCCTCCTCTCGGATGCCCGGCGGCTCCAGCCATTGTCATGTCGCCTACGATGCGGCTGATCATCATGCTATTGCTGAACGGGAAGAGTCACCTTTGCCGGGCTTCCGAATGCTCTCTGCGCCAATTGGCTTTTATCAGACTGCCCTGTAGATAGCGCGTACTTCAGGAGCCGCCCCCTCATTTTAGGCGATAGGAGCAGCAGGTCTTTGCGTCGCTCCATGTAGAACGCATGGCCAGAAAAGAGGCGGGCCGCCCCTTCGGTCTGAGCCTTGGTTAAATCTTGTTTCTCTGCGGCCGAAGCGAGGGCCTCGATTGGGTATTCCATCAGCAGGGCAGAGGCAGTGGATTGATAGGCGGGATAGCTTTGCCAGCTTCCGAAGGAAGATCCAAACCAGCCGAAGAGCGCAAGGATGCGCTCATCGCGGTCCGGGAGTGATTCGGCTAACGGGCCGCGTAAGGCGCTCATATCTGCTTCCGATTGTCCGAGCAGCCGATCAATTGGCCTCAGTGCCATAGGAGCGGCAGCAATCCAATTCTCGCGATTCAGCTTCCACTTCCTATCGTTCTCCCGGTCCCGCACGAAGTCCTTCCTGGGGGCAGTCATCCCTCGCGCGTCGAACCAGCGGAACAATAGCTCTGGATCAGGAAGGGGCGCGTCGCTAAGCCACAGCGTTTGGCAGCGGACATCGAGGCCATGTTGGATGCTGATTTCACCGAGCGGCACTGGACCTAGATAGAGCCGTATCCGAGGGTCGCCGTCGCACATGCAGTGCCGAAACTCACGGGGACGTTCGACAGTCAAGGCCGCACGGAGTTCATCGAGGTCGCGCTGGGAAGCTGAGGCGTAGATGCGAGCGTTATAGGGCGGCTTGTCTGTGTCCGCATATACTTCCAATCGCGTTGCCACGCCGATAAGCCGGCCGAGGTTCGAGGGAATCACCCAAAAATGCTGCGCGAACCACAGTCCGAAAAGAATGAAAATCGAGCCGAAGAAAATGAGCGCCTTCTTGAGCCAAGGCCATGGAGTGCTGGTGTTGGGTGCGTTGTGCCCGGCCATTAGGTTTTAGTCGATATAACGCAGGTCCAGCCATAGTTAGGTTTCCTCATGCAGTTTTCTTGAAGAAATGCTTCCACACCGCTACCAAGCCAGTCAGAATACCTAGAACAAAGAAAATCACGCCCATAATCGACACGAAGGGCAAAATTCCAGGCGAACGCTCGCCTGGGGACGGCCATACCAAGGCGGAGAAGACCGTCATCCCAAATCCCATCACTGCGAGAATGACGGCCCAATCCATAAGGGTTACTCGGGGACGCTCCGATAAGGCCGTTTCGCTGTTCGTGTCTGCCATGTCGTTTTCAGAGCTACACAATGCCAGGGAAACCTAACGCCGGGGATCAGCTGCGCGCGCAAACGGTTTCCAGAAGAACGCGCGCGCCAGCTGCATCCCTAAGTTAGACGCCACCGAGCCGTTCTCCGAAAATCACGTCGATAGCTTCATGAATTTCTTGTGCGAGCGCTACGCGAGGTTGAATTTTTAAACCCTTATGAGCATGGAGGTCCGTCACTAACAGAAAGTCATCAAAGCTATGAGGATCGGCCATTGCCATCGGAAGGGTATTGCCTTCTATGGCAAGCGGTAGGACGACGAAATGGCGATGGTAGTACGGAGAAAATAGCCCGAGTTCCTGCTTGCCTAAACTAACACCCCTCAGATCGGCGATTGGGCACCTCCATTCCTTGCTAAGAAGTTCGAGAAATTCCTCCTTAGCAATCAGGCCCCTATCGAGCGCGACCTTCTCGGGCCGCAGGGTTGGAACTTTCCCTAAGGAGAACTCCGGTTTGGTGTTGGCCGCTGCCTGGACCTGCGCAAACATCTCGGCGCCAAGTCGGTCCTTAAGTATTTCCAATAGACTTTTAGGTCCCATGAACCCCCAGCCCAGGTTCCGGTTGAAATTCCTTTAGCCGTTTGCTGTTCACGTCCTTTCTGTTCGGCCGCATGATTTTAGTGCGTCTAACAGTGATTAGACAGGTCCGCCTAATTGCCGATTTGGAAATTGGCCATTTGTCTGATTGTAGAGCCAAACCCATCGCTTTGCCATAGTCCGACCCCCTTTCCCCGCCGCCTAATTTCCTGCTTCCAGAGGCCTAATTCCCCACTCGCAATAACTCCCCCGCAGGGGTGGAAAATCCCCGGCACTCCTGTTACCCTCCTTTATAGGACCCCCTCCATGCGCCTCCCGTACCTCCTCTGCGCCCTCCTAGCGCTTCCCGCCGACGCCCAAGTCCGCGTCCAGGGCGCCCCCGAGGTCGTCCCCGCCGTGGGCGGTCAGGCCGGGGCCGCCTCATCCATCAATCAAACTGCGTTGGCGCCCTCCGCCGTGCCGACCCTCGCCCTTCCGGTCCAGCCCAACCTCGCTCTTCCCACGGCCAAGCCCGGAGCCGTCCAGGCCGTCGCGTCCGTCCAACCCGCCAAGGCCGTCCTCGCCGCCCCCCAGGCGGCGGTCGCCAACCCCGCCCTGCCCGCGTCGGCGGCCGCGCCCAAGGCCGACCCCTACGCCGTCGGCCCGCTCCAGCCCTCCGAGATGCCCGGCCCCAACGGGGAGCCGTCCCCGCGCGAGCGCGTCATGGCCGGGAAGACGCACGTCGGACCCGGCTCTGAAATAGGCCCGGACCGTTCCCTGGATTTTGAGCGGGTCAACTTCGACGGCGCGGCGAAGCGCGCCGCTCCGGAGGTCACGCCCACGCTGTGGTCGCGCGTGCGCTCCTTCCTGGGCACGTCCGACCTGGCGCCGTCCTTCCCGCCCAAACCCGACGAGAAGGTCCGCGTCGGCGGGAAGACCTACAAGATCGGGCGGCAGCTCGCCTCGGGCCCCGACTGGAGCCTGCACGAGCCCGCCGGCCTCGGCCGTTCCGAAGAGGCCATCCTCGTCTTCTCGCCCGACGCCAAGGCCGCCTTCGAGAAGGAAAAGAACGCTCTAGAGTCGCTCGACAAGACCGACGTCCCGCACCCCAAGCTCAAGGCCGCCGGCAACGGCGTGTTGGTGCTCGTCCAAAGGAACCTCGACGGCTGGGACACGATGGGCCTGCTCGCGAAGGGGCTCAGCCACAGCCAATGGAACGGCTTGGCCGACCTGACCGCCAACCTCATAAGGGCCGGGGCCGTCGCGGACCTCTCACCGAAGAATCTGATCTGGGAGCATTGGCGCGGCTGGTGGGCGTTAAAGAGCGGCAAGGGCTGGCGCGCCGCGGGCGTGCCCGAGGTGTTCGACCAGGTCCTGGCCCTGCAGGGCGCCATCCCGAACCGCGCCGCCTTCCTGTCGGCGCTGCGCGGGCGCCTGGGCCCCGACTCCGCGGAGTGGCGGCGCGTGGTGGCCGCCGCCGAGGTGCGGCCCGACATCCGAGACGGCTTGGCGGCCCTCGCCAAACGCGACGCCGCCCGCCCACCCCCGCAGCCGCTGCGCTTTGGGGCCGCGGCGCGGAAGCCCGCTTTCGATGATTCGGTCGTCTCTCCCGGCGAGCTCACGAAGCGCCTCGGCTACAGCCCCGCGAGCGTCAAGGAGCGCTGGGCCCTCCACGCCGACGACCCGGGCAAGCTCAACACGAGCGTGGCGATGCTCGAGCCCAAGGGCAAGATGAAGGCGGTCTTCAAAGGCGCCGACGCGCACATCATCAAAAACGAGGTCTTCGTCCGGAAGGTCGTGCGCGCCTTCTTCGGCGAGTACTTCGAGACGCCCGGGTCTCTGGCGGTCTTAAACGGCTACGATTCCTACATGGTCATGGAGCCCGCCGGCGGCGGCAAGAGCTACACGGGCCCGAAATTGACGAGGGAGCAGCGCGCCGCCCTTGGCCTGCTGGTCCACACCTTCGGCCTCGGCGACATGAACCAGGGCAACGTCTTCTACGGCGAGCCCACCTGGCTCATCGACTTCGAGCAGGCCCTCTCCCGGCACGGGCCGGTGGCGAACCGCATCCCCGACGAGGGCATTCTGCTCGAGATGCCCTGGGTGAACGCCAAGGAGCCGCCGCCCATCGAGGATTTCCTGCCGGCCGTCGGGCAGTGGCGGGCCTTCTTCCAGAAGCCGGAGACCCAGGCCCAGGTGGCGGCGATGCTCAAGGCGACGGGCTATACCGCCGAGGAGCAGACTTACGCCTTAAGCGCCTTCCGCGCGAACGTCGCCCAGCTCGAGTGGACGCTCCAGGCGGACGTGGACTTCGCCGACGGCCTGCGCCGCCGGTGAGCCTCCTTCTCGTCTTGCTGCTCGCCGCCGCGCCAGCCTCCGCGGCTCTCTTCGCCGCGGCGGGCAAGGCGGACATCACCCCCAACACCTCCGAGGGCGCGGTGTGGCTGGCCGGCTATGGCGCCAAGGGGCGCCGAGCCGCCGGCGTCCACGACAAGCTGCACGCGCGGGCCGTCCTGGTCTCAGACGGCAAGGCGACCGTGGCCTTGGTGGCCGTCGACGCCATCGGGCTCTACCGCGAGGACGTCCTCGACATGCGCCGACAGCTGGGCTGGGAAGGGTCCGACAAGTATCTGTTCGTCTCCGCTACCCATGACCATAGCGCCCCCGATACATTGGGGCTGTGGGGGCGCTTTCCCGGGATGTGGGGGGTGGACCAGAAGCGCCATAAGAAGCTCAAGGCCGAGGTGGTCGCTTTGGTCAAAGAGCTCTCTGGCCGTCTTCGCGAAGCCGAGCTCGTGGCGGCCAAGGCCGAGCCCGACCCCACGGGCCTGTGCCGCGACAGCCGCGACCCCGTGGTCATCGACCCGGAGCTCGACGTCTTGGAGCTCAAGGCCAAGGGCGGCGGCTCTTTGGCGACGTTGGTCCGCTACTCCTGCCACTCGGAGGTGCTCTCCAAGGACAACACGATGCTCACGGCCGACTACCCCGGCGCGCTGTGCGCGAAGCTCGAGGCGGAGCGCGGCGGGACGTGCGCGTTCTTCCCGGGCTCGGTGGGCGGGCTGATGACGCCGGACTCAGACGACTCCGGGCCGCTCGAGGCCGATTTCAAGGAGATGGAGCGCGTCGGGCAGGCTTTGGCGGGGCATGCGGCGAAGGCTTTGTCTTCGGCGAAGGTCCGGCTGAAGGACGCCAAGGTGTCCTTCGCCTCGCGCCTGGTGCGCGTCCCGGTGGAGAACTCGCGCTACCTCTTCTTCCTGCGCGGGCTGCGCTTCGGGCATACGCTCTATGAGGCCGACGGGACGCCGCTGTCGGCTTGGGCCGCCTTCTACCGCCCCTGGCGCCACTTCTTCCTCTTTCCGCTGCCGGAGAAGCTGCGGCCCTACGTGGAGACCGAGGTCTCGCTGGTGACCTTGGGCCCGGTGAAGATCCTCGGCATCCCCGGCGAGCTCTTCCCGGAGCTGGCCATCGGCGGCTACGACGGCTCGCGGCGCTACGGGCGGCCGCTGGTGCGGCCCACGAACCCGAACCCGCCCAAGCTCGAGCAGGCGCCGAAGGGCCCTTACTTGAGGGAGGCGCTGAAGGCCGACGTGGGCCTCATCGTGGGCCTGGCCAACGACGAGGTGGGCTACCTGGTCCCGGGCTACGACTTTCAGGCGGCGCCGACGCGCACCATGCTTCCGAAGCCTCCGGGGACGCACTACGAGGAGACCAACTCCATCGGGCCCCGCGCGACGGACCTCATCCTGCAGGCGGCGGGTGAGCTGTTGGCGGCGCCTTAGTCAGCGCTTAGGCGGGGGCGTCGGTTCGTCGGGCTCGACGACTTCCGGGTTCTCCGGCGTGCCGACCGCGTCGAGGAGGCCCTTGAGGACGGGCACGTCCTTGACCTTGCGCCAGTCGTGGACGCGGCTGGCGCCCTCCGGGGCGACCTTGGTGTCCAAGGTCAACAGGCCCGGCATGGCCTTGAAGCGCTCGACCGAATAGGGGCCGAGGATCTTCTTCGTGCGTTTGTCGAACACCCAGAAGCGCATAGCCTAGTCTATCAAGTCTTGTTCCAGAGGGCGGCGAGGAGGCCCGAGCCGAACTGCAGGGCCGCCGACAGGCACAGGCCCAGCGCGGCCGCGTTGTCGAAAGGCTGGCAGCTGTCGTCTTCGAGGTGCTTGAGGAGGCGTTCCCGGTTGGACCGGGCGCGTTCGACCACCAGGTAGAGCGCGTCGTCGTAGTCGCCGGTCTTCTTGTCGGCCCGCTTGGGCGTCATCAGCATCGCGACGGCCGCGGCGGTCGCCTCCTGCTGGGCCGTGAAGACCTGGCGGGTCTTGCGGTCCGAGCAGGCCTTGGCCTGGCCCGAGGCGAGGAACCCGCCGAGCAGGCCGGCGATGCCGGCGCAGTTGAGGAGCACGAGCCAGTTGCGTTGGCGGCGCGTCATCCCGGACATCAGGCCTCCTGCAAAGTGCGCAGCTCGGCGTCGGTCTGGCGCAGGCGCACGGCCAGCGCCTTCGCGAGGCGCGCGAACAGGCGGGTGCCGAGGTCGGGGCGAGCCTGGGCGACCCAGTCAAACGAGGTCCGCGACAAGGACAGCAGCTCCACGTCGTCGACGGCCACGGCGTCGGCGGAGCGGCTGCCCCGGTCGAGGAAGGCGACCTCGCCGAAGAAGTCCCCGCGGCCGAACGTGACGAGGTGGTGGGCGGCCCCCGTGGCGAGCGGGAGGTCGATGCGCACCTCGCCCTTGAGGAGGAGGAATAGCTCGTCGCCCTCGTCTTTGCGGTGGAACACCGTCTCCCCGGCCTTGAAGGCGGAGCGCCGCGCGACGGCCTCCAAGGCCTCGACCTCGTCGGCCGACAACCCCCGCATCAAATCGCAGCCCGCCAGCGGCA
>SCTT01000443.1 GCA_004322435.1 bacterium | reverse complement strand
ATCACCATTCCGCCTTGGATGGGACCGTCCTGAATTCCCGATTCTCGCCGTTCATGGAGAAGAGGTTCGAGGATTCCGGCCGTATGGAATCCTCGAACCCACGCGCCCGAAGCGCGTAAACGCCCGCCGTCCTACTGCGACAGCCGCTTGAGGTAGTCGTCGACGGCCTTGTCGAACGCCGGCGGCCGCCGCTCGAGGAGCGACTTCTCCACCTCGCCGCGGATGACGCGCGGCGGCTGGTACTCCTGCACGCCCGGCATCGGCACGAACCCCGTGTCGGAGCCGGTGCGCCCGCCCTTGCCGAGCGGCCGGGAGGTGCCGCGCTTCTGGCCGAAGGGCTGCGACGAGCGCTGCGCGTTGGCCTGCGCGCGCTCGCGGCCCTTGCCCGCCTCCTCCGCGCCGCGCTTTAAATGCTCCAGCGCGCGCTCCTGGGCCCCCCGCGCGCCGCGCGTGTCGCGCCGTCCCAGGGCCTCCTCCGCCTCGCCCTGCGCCTTGCGCGCCTCGGAGAGCTCGCTGGAAGCCTTGTTCAAATCGAGGCCGTAGTCGTGCTCGAGCCCCTCGACCATGGGCTCGAGCTCGCCGGCCTTGCCGGAAGCCCGCCTCTGGACCGCGCCGGCGGCCATCGTCGCGCCGAGGCGCTCCTCGCTCATCGGCGCGTCGCGCGCGCCGTCCTTCAAAGCCTGCGCCGCGTCGCGCTGCGTCTGGGCCAGGGCCGCCAGGTCCTTGGCCGGCTGGGTCGGCTCGCCGTCCTTGGGCGTCAGCGCGCGCGCCTGCGCCTCGAGGCGCTCGGCGGCGCGCGTCATCCGCTCCGGCGCCTCCTTGATGCGCCTGGCCTCGAGCTCCGCGAGCGACGCGCGCATGTCGGGCAGCGGGCCGGGCGGCAGCCAGCGGCCCAGACGCTCGCCCTCGGCGACCGCCTTGCGCTGCTCCGCCGCCAGCCGCTCGAGGAGGTCCTGCTGGGCCTTCGTCTTGTCGGCCAGGCGCGCCTCGTCGACGGCGGCCACGCTCTCGAGGGCGGCCTCCTGCCGGGCGGCGGCCTCCTTCCAGGCCTGTTCGAGCTCGCCCAGGCGCTTGGCCGGCGACTGGTCTGCGGACTCGGCCATGTCGCGGGCGGCCTTCCCCACCGCGCCCTGCACGGCCCGGAGCTTCTGGGTCAGCTCCTCGGCGAGCCGCGCGGCCTCGGCATAGTCGCCGCGCGCCATCGCCGCCTCGAGGGCGTCCATCGTGCCGGCGGCGTCGTTTAAGGGCACGGTGTAGACCTTCCGGCGGCGCTCGGCCGGGGATTGCTCGGCGGGCTTGGGCAGGCCCGCGATGAGCTTGGCCATGGCGTCCATCTGCTCGCGCAGCGCCTGCATCGCCGCCTCGAGCCGCTTCTTCTCCTCCGGGGTGGGCTTGCCGCGCTTGGCGGCCTCGCTCAGGGCCCCCGCGAGGTCCGAGCCGGCCGACTCCATCTTCTGCGCGTCCCCCCAGAGGTCCTGCATCGCCTGCATCTCGCGCCCGCCGGACAGGAGCTCCCCGGCGCGCTTGACCTTGTCGGCGAGCTCGCCGTGGCGCTCCGCGGCTTTCGGGAGGTCTCCCGCCTTGTGCGCCTGCCGAGCCGCCGGCAGGTCCTCCCTGCGCAGCTGCTCGACGGCGGAGGAGAGGGCGCGCGAGCTCTCGGCCATGCCGGGGTTGGCGTAGGGGTCGTTCTCCATCGCGGCGGCCAGCTCGTTCAAACCCGCGGCCGATTTCTCCCACTCCGCGGAGAGCGCCCGGTCCTGTTCGGCCAAGGCGCCCGCCCGCGCCTCGCGCTCGGCCGCCGGCAGCGCGGCCGCCTCGGCGAGGGACTCGCGCATGCGCTTCTCGGCGAGCGCGAGGACGGCCAGGCGCCCCTCGGCCCCCAGCCACTTGCGCTCCATCTCGGCGTGGGCGGCGTCGAAGTCGGTCAAGACGACGTATCCGGGGGCCGACAGCGCGGATTGGCGCTCCGGGCGCGCGTCGTCGACGGCGCGGACGCGGAACTCGACCTTGGCGCCGTCCGGGAAGCCCGAGAGGTCCCAGGCGTGCTCGCCCAGGTGCGACGAGGCGCCGGGCCTGAGGCCGGGCAGGGGCAGCGAGCGCTCGGGCCCGCCGTCCGCGCGGTAGACGAGGAAGGCGCCGCTCAAGGCGTGGTCGTCGCGCACCTCGTAGGTCACCGGCAGGCGCTCGCGACGGCTCGTCTCGACAGGGAAGGCCGGAGAGAGCAAAGAGGCCTCGGGCGGCCGGTCCTCCAGGGCGCGGAGCTGCCACGACGGCGGGTCGGCCTCGCGCGTCCCCCCCGCCTCGGCGACGACCTTGAGCACGCCGTCCTGGCGCAGCGGGAAGCCCGCCTCCCAGGCCCCGCCGTCGACCGGGCGCATCGGCGCGGGGCCGCCGAGGCCGGCGGCCTCCAGCCAAGCCCGCTCGAGCGGGCGGTCCGGGACGCCGCGGACGGCGACCCACGAGCCGCGCAGCGCGGCCAGCTCGGACACGCCGTCGAGCGCCACCTCGCGCGGCTCCCCGCCGGGGCGCTGGATGCGCGCGGTGAGCCCGGTGAAGCGCGGGGCGGGCACCGGCGTGACGCGGAAGGCGCGCGAGCGCCGCCCGCGGGACAGGATGCGGTAATCGAGCGGCTCGGTGAGCGGCCCGGTCTTAAAGGACCCGCCGCCGCCCTCGGCACGCTCCCAGGAGACGGCGTCCCAGTCCCCGTCCGCGCCGCGCGTCTCGAGCGTCAGCGCGCCGCCGACGGCGCCGGCCTTCCAATGCGCCGCGAGCTCCGCGCGGGAAGCCCAGAGGACGCGCGCGTCTCCGGGGGCGACGTCGAGATCGGATTCGAGCGGCACCTCGCGCCACGGCGTCAGCACGCGCGCGACCCCGGCGGGGCCGCCGACGAGCGGCAGGCCGGCGGCCCACAGGCAGGCCAGCCCCGCGAGACGGCCTTTGAGGGCGGAAGGGACGCGCGGAGCGAAGAGACGATCCTCGGGAAGGGCCCGGGCGGCCGTCTCGGCCGCGGCGATGTGGCGCTCGGCCAGGGCACCGGAGGTCCCCGGCGGCGGCTCCTGGCGGGCCAGCTCCCACGCCGAGCGCAGGAGGCCCCGGCACTCGGGCCAACGCTCGGCGGCCGCGTCGAGGACCCGCCCCGCCTCGAGCTCCTTGAGCGGGCGGCCCAGCCAGAGGCCGGCGGCCCCGGCGAGCGCCGCGGCGCCCGCCCAGAAGGCGCCGACGCGCAAGGCCAGCGGCAACCCGAAGAGGCGGTCGAGGACGGCGGCGGCGAGGACCCCCGCGGCGGCGGCGGCGGCCAGGCGCGCGAACCCGGGAGCCCACAGCGCGGCCAGGCGCTGGCGGCGCCAGGCTCGCAGGCGCCCGTCGATGGACGGCGTCATGGCGTCATTGTAACAGCAGACCCTTCGACAGGCCAGCGGCGGCGGGGTGGCGGGAGAGCGCCAAGAGCTCGGCCAGCCGCCGACGGCCGTCCAAGTCGGAGCTCAGGTCGTAGAGGAGGATGGACTGTCCCGGCGCGGCGACGGGCGCGCGCGACTCGAGCCAGGACAGGAGGCCGTGGTCCGAGAGATAGACGCCCTTGAGGTTCGTCGCCGAAACGGCGAAGAGCACGGGCCCGCCGCCGGCCGCGGGGTCCAGATCGTCCCCCGGCCGCGGCACGTTCCAGTTCGCCAGCGCCTGCACGTAGCGGATGCCGTAATACGCGGGGTCGGCGACGCCGAAGTACGCCAGGTAGACCGGCGGGTTCCCCCGCGCCTTGAGCTCGGCGGCGAGGCCCTTGAGGTCTTGGCCCCAGTCGAGGTTCGAGTCCAAGAGCCACTCGCGCCCGCCGGCCGGGCCGCCGGCGGCCTCGTTGAAGTAGGAGAGGAGATGCGGCCGCGCGCCGACGACGGAGGCGCCGGCCCACAGCGCCAGCGCGGCCAGCGCCAGGCGCGCCGCGGCCCCGCGGCGCGCGAGGTCGGCGGCGGCGAGACCGCACCACAGCGCGAGGAAGGGCAGGACGGGCAGCAGATGGCGCACGCCGATCTGGACCTTGGCCGTCAGGGCCAGCGCGAAGAACGCGGCGGGCGGGGCGAGGAGCCACAGCCTCTCTTCCGGCCGCTCGCGGCGCCAGGACGTCCAGGCTCCCCACCCCGACAGGGCGAGCAGAGCCAGCGGCGTCTTCGCGAAGAGCGCGGCGGGGAAGTAAGCCAAAGTCCCCCGCACCGTGTGGCGCCCGAGCAGGTACGACGAGCGGCCCTGGTCGAGTCGCGAAAGGGTCTCGCGCAGCCCCTCGAAGAACAGCCCCGCCTGCCCGAAGCGGTACACCGCCGCCACCGCCAGGGCCGCGGCGGCGGCCCAGACGAGCAGCCCGACGAGGGCTTCGCGGGAGAAGGGGCGCTCGCCGCGCAGGCGGCGCTCGGCGAGGACCAGGACCGGCGCCAGCGGGGCGAGCGAGGCCATGCTGAACTTCCCCGCCATCGCCAGGCCCGCGGCGGCGCCCGCGGCCGCCCAGACGGCCCGGTCGCGCTCCGGACGGGAGAGGAGCCAGAAGGACGCCGCGAAGAGGACCGCCGGGAGGCCGTCGGTGGTGACGAGGGCCAAATTCGAGACGAGGACCGGAGAAAGAGCGGCGGCCGCGACGGCGCCGGCGGCGGCCTCCCAACCGGAGAGCCGCCTCGCCCAGAGGGCGAGGACGGCGGCGAGCCCCAAGAACAAGGTCAGGAAGTTGAAGCGTCGGGCCGTGTTCAGGAGCCGCTCCGCGTCCACCGTGTTGCCGTAGAGGAAGCGGTCCGCGAACGCGTAGCGGCGCCGGGCCGCGAAATCCGGATGCCCCGTCATCGCGGCGGGCTTGAGCGCGGCCAAGGGAAGGGCGGCCCACATCTCGGCGAGCGGCGGATGGTCCGTGATGTTGAGGAAGTAGCGTCCCGTCGTCAGATACGACCAGCCGCTGGCCAGGTGCAACGGCTCGTCGTAAGTCGCGGCGGCCGAGGCGACGAAGCCCAGGCCCAGCCAGGCGCCGAGCCCCGCGGCCGCGGCGAGAGCGGAGAGGGCGGCGAGGGAGGAGCGAGGAGGCGCCGGGGGCGGCGCTTCCGGAGCCGGGGCGCGCTTCTTCTTCACCCGCCGATTATGGCGATTAACTCAGCGCTTTAGGAAGCGGGCTTCGAAGGCCGGCCAGGGGTGCGCCGCGACCCAGGCGCGTTCGGCGGGGGAGAGGTCGGCGCGGCGCGCCCACGCCGTGAAGGCCGAGGCGAACAGCGGGCCCGAAGGGGTCTCGACGTCGTCGGCCGCGCCGCCCTTGAGCTCGACGAAGACCCGGGCGCCCGTCCCTTCGGCCAGCGCGTCCGACAGCTCGGCCTTCGCGCGCCACGCGCGGTAGCGGGCCAGCTCCGCGGCGAGCGCGGCGGCCTGCGCCTTCGGGGAGGCCTTCCAGAAGACGTTGGAGTTGAGCACGACCTCCGGGCGCGGACCCGTGGCGACAAAGGCCGAGCGGGCGGCGCCGGGCGCGCCGGCCTCCCAGCGGAGCGTGAGCGGGGAGGAAGAGAGCTCCGCGAGGAGCTCGCGGCCCAGCGCGCTGCCCGAGAGGGCCTCGACGGCCGGGTGGAGCGAGGTCGAGACGCGCGCGATGCGCGCGCCGGGGAACTTGTCGGCCAGCGCCGCGGCCAAGAGCGCCGCGACGGCGCGGTCCGGCGAGCCGTCGATGCGCGCGCCGAACACGGGATGGGCGCGGACGACCAGGGCCCCGTCCATGCCCTGGTAGAGGCGGAAGTCGTAGCTGCCCTGCGCTCGCGCGGCCAAGGCTTCGGCGAGCGACGCGTCCGCGCCGGTGACGACGGCCTGAGTCTCGCCGGAGAGCCCCCAGAAGCTGTCCGAGACGGGCAGGACGGCCTCGCGCAGGGCCTGCGGCCGGGCGTAGCCCGTCAGGCGCTCGACGCGGGTCTCCCAGGCCGGATGGGTCGAGAGGAGATGGTCGGCCCAGCGTCCGAAGCGCCCGCGCTTCTCGCGGCCGCGGCCCGCCTCGTCCTCGAGGAACGCGGCCAGCCAGGAGCCGTCGGTCAGCCAGGCGGAGAAGTGGTCGGCCCGCAGCTCCTCCTGGCGGGTCGCGGCGAGGCCCGCGAGGAGCGCGACGGCCGCGCTGGCGAAGGCCGCCGCGGTCCACAACAGGCCCCACACGAGGAAGCTCGGGTCGGCGAAGGAGAGGGCCACCAGGACGGCCTTGGCCGCGGCGGCCGCGCCGGCGCCGGCCAGCGCATCGCGCATCCCGGTCTTAAAGCCCCCCGACCAGCCGCCGTGCATGCGCAGGCGCTCGCGGAACTTGCCCTGGTCGCCGAAGAAGAGGTGGCCCATCTCGTGGGCGAGGACGCCGACCGCGCGCTCGAGCGGCCGCAGCACGAAGCCGATGCCCATGTAGATGGCGCCCGACTTGTCTAGCGTCCCGCCGACGCTGGCGGCCCAGTGCAGGTCGTGGCTCGACTCGTCGATCCACACGCGCGGCGCCGACTGCGGGTCGCGGCCGAGGCGGCCGGTCAGATAGTCCACCGTCCCCTCGGCCCAGGTCAAAAGCTGCTCGAAGGGAGCCGCGCGGGTCTCGAGGTCCGCGCGCTCCGCGTCGGAGAGCACCTCGCCGCGCTTGTGGCGCAGCAGGAGCTCGCGGGTCGCCCGCAGGTCGCGCTCGGTGAGCTCGTCGGCCCCGTTGGCGCGCGCCGTCTTGACCCGTTCGGAGATGAGCCGCACGCCGAGCGCCGCCCCGCCCACGGCCAAGGGGATGAGGCCCAGCCCCACGCCCAAAAGGACCGGCACGGCGGCCATCAGGCCGTAGTGGGCCGCCAGCGCGACGGCGCGGCGGGCGCGCAGGTCCCAGGGCAGCTTGTAGGCGGAGACGTCGAGGCGCCCTTCGAGCAGCGGCGCGGCGGCCGCCGCGGGGGCCTGCTCCGGGGCGGGCTCTGCCGTCTCGTCGAGGGCGGGGTTCAAGGCGGGGCGGGCGCGGCCCGCGACCTGGCTGCCGACCCCGACCTCGGAGGCGCCGCGGCGGAGGAAGGAACCGTCGAAGAGCTTGCCGGAGACGGAGACCTCGGTTTCGGCCGAGACGGGGGCGGCCTCGCGCGCCGGGAGGGCCGCGTTGAGCGAAGCCGCGGCAGGCGAGAAGGTCTGGGCCAGGGGAGCCGGGGCCGCGGCGACGGCGGCCACGGGAGCGGCGAAAGCGGAGACCGCGACGGCGTGCACGGCGGCGCGGGCGGCGGCGGCCGGGGCGGCCGAGGGGCGCAGGGCCGGGGCGGGCGCCAGCGGCAAGGTCGCAGACAGAGAAATCGCGGTCGGGAGCGTGGGCGCGAAAGAGACGGCAGAGGGGGCCAGGGGAGAGACGCCCGCTGCGCCGAGCCCGCGCGCGGCCGGGCCCACCGTGACCGCCTGCGCGCGGACCTGGCCCCAGGCGGAATAGGGCGCCAGGCCGGCGGAGAGGCCGGTCAGGATCAGGCTCAGGACGACGCTGGTCAGTCGGCGCACGGGTAGTCTAGCGGCCGCTCGCAGGAGTCAAAGTCCAGACGGGCCGCACGGCATCCTTGAGTCCCGTTCCGCGGCCGTGCTTGCGGCGCCAAACCAGGCACTCCACCGTCCTGTCTTCCGAGGTCCGGAGGGCGAGCTTCTCGAGAGTCGTCATGGTTTCCACCTCTATCCAAATCGTACCCGCGCCTCCGCTTTTCCAGCAGGGCCGGGAGGCCCCGGAATCCCCCTCCGAGGTCCCACCCCAAAATAGGCCCTTCGGCCCTCCGGACGGTTGGCTGCCAACCGTCTGGATTTCGCACTTTCTGCCTGCCAACCGTCCGGATTTCGCACTTTTCCCCAGGCACAGGGGGGATACCAGGAAAAGGCGTGTTTTAAGCGGTTTAAACGGCGGAAACTAGACGCCGGCGAGTTCGGAGGAGGGAACGGCTTCGAGGCTGCCGGGGTTGGAGTGGGACACCTGGCGGACGTAGGTGGACTGGCGAAGCTGGGTCTGGGGCTGGGCCGCGTAGGCGCGGGCGGCGCTCATGCGCTCCTCATCCATCAGCACGTAGCGGGTGCGGTGCTTGCGGGCGACGCGGGCGGCCCACAGGCGCATATCCTTCACCACATCCCAGTCTTGAAGGAGGGTGTCGTAGACGGTCATCAGGACCAGGCTCACTCCGAAGAGCCCGACCGTCAGACAGGTCACGAAGCGGAGGTACATCATATCTGCCCTCACTATACCCCAGGCACCCCCCTTCCGAAAGGGCCGCGGGGGCCATCCCGGCCTAGGTCTTAGGGCCTAGACCGGCGCGACGGCATCCGACCCTCCTTTATATAGAATACGTTGTGGGCGCGTTCCAACTCGAATCCCCCTTCAAGCCCGCCGGCGACCAGCCCGAGGCCATCGCCGCCCTGTGCCGCGGCCTGCGCGAGGGGCGCCCCCACCAGGTCCTGCTCGGGGTCACCGGATCCGGGAAGACCTTCACCGTCGCCTCGGTCATCCAAGAGCTCCAGCGCCCGGCCTTGGTCCTGACCCCCAACAAGGTCCTCGCGGCCCAGCTCTACGCCGAGTTCAAGGCCTTCTTCCCGAAGAACGCGGTCGAGTACTTCATCTCGTACTACGACTACTACCAGCCCGAGGCGTACGTCCCGGCGACCGATACCTACATCGAGAAGGACGCCGCCATCAACGAGCACATCGACCGGCTGCGCCTGAAGGCCACGAGCTCGCTCCTATCGCGCCGCGACGTCATCGTCGTCGCCTCGGTGTCCTGCATCTACAACATCGGCTCCCCGGAGAACTACGAGTCGGCGTGCGTGGTGCTCGAGAAGGGCAAGCCCCTGTCCCGCGGGACTTTGCTCGAGCGGCTCATCAACTCCCACTACGAGCGCGACGACGTCGAGTTCGCGCCGGGCCGCTTCCGCGTGAAGGGCGCCCATGTGGACGTCTTCCCCATCTACGAGGACAACGCGCTGCGCGTGACGCTGGGCGCGGACGGGACGGTCGAGTCCATCGCCGAGTTCTCGGCGCTCACCGGCGACATCCTCTCCCCCCTGGAGCGCGCCGCCATCTTCCCCGCGAAGCACTTCGTGACCCGCCCGCCGGAGCTCGAGCGCGCGCTCAAGACCGTGGAGGTCGAGCTCAAGGACCGCCTGGCCGTCCTGCGCGGCAACGGCAAGGAGCTCGAGGCCTCCCGCCTCGAGCAGCGCGTGCGCTACGACATGGAGATGCTCCGCGAGCTGGGATTTTGCAACGGCGTGGAGAACTACTCGCGCCACCTCACCGGGCGCCCCGCCGGCGCGCGCCCCGACTGCCTGCTCGACTATTTTCCCAAGGACGTCATCGTGTTCGCCGACGAGTCCCACGTCTCGGTGCCGCAGGTGCGCGGGATGTACGAGGGCGACCGCTCCCGCAAGCAGACCTTGGTGGACTTCGGCTTCCGGCTCCCGTCCGCTCTCGACAACCGCCCGCTCAAGTTCGACGAGTTCGAGGCGCTGGTCAAGCAGGCGGTCTACGTCTCCGCCACCCCCGGCCCCTACGAGCTCCAGCGCACGAAGGGCGAGGTGGTCGAGCAGGTCATCCGCCCCACCGGGCTGGTCGACCCCGAGGCGCTGGTCCTGCCCACCGAGGGGCAGATCCCCGACCTCATCGGCCGCATCGAGGAACGCGCGAAGAAGAAGGAACGCTCGCTCGTGCTGACCCTCACCAAGCGCACCGCGGAGGACCTCTGCGACTTCTTGACCGCCAAGGGCCTGCGCGTGCGCTACCTGCACTCGGACATCGACTCGCTGACCCGAGTGGCCATCCTGCAGGACCTGCGCCGCGGCCACTTCGACGTGCTGGTCGGCATCAACCTGCTGCGCGAGGGCCTGGACCTCCCCGAGGTGTCCTTGGTGGCCATCCTCGACGCCGACAACGAGGGCTTCCTGCGCTCGGAGACGACGCTCATCCAGATCGCCGGGCGCGCCGCGCGCAACGTCGGCGGACAGGTCGTGCTCTACGGCGACAAGGTCACCCGCTCGATGAAGGGCGCCTTGGACGAGATGGCCCGGCGCCGCGTCAAGCAGGCCGCTTACAACGCCGAGCACGGCATCACGCCCAAGACCGTCGTCAAGGCCATCCAAGACCTCGAGGAGTTCCAGACCGAGGCCAAGCGCGAAGGACTCAAGCTCATGCGCGACGCCGCCAACTCCCGGCCGCTCAACGCGAAGAACGCGCCCTTCCTCATCGAGACCCTCGAGCGGCAGATGCGCGATGCCGCGGACTCCCTCGATTTCGAGCTGGCCGCCCTGCTGCGCGACCAGCTCTTCGAGCTGCGCGAGATGACCGGCTTGCGCGCGCCGACGCCCGGGGGCCAGCCGGCTCCGCGCCGGCGCAAGAAGCAACCGTCGAAGACGATGAAGCGCGCCATCAAGCGCGTCACGAAGAGGGTCCGTGCGTCCTGACGCGAACCTCAGGCGCCTGGTGCGCGCCGCGCTCGCCGAGGACCTCGGCCGGGCCGGCGACCTGTCGACGACGTTCTTTCTGCCCAAAGACCGGATCTACCGCGCCTTCATCAAGGCCAAGGCCGACGGCATCCTCTGCGGGACGGTCCCGGCGACCGAGGCCCTGCGCCAGGCCTGCCCCCGCGCCCGCATCCGCTGGCACGCGCGCGACGGCGCCCGCGTGCGGCCCGGCCAGGTGGTCGCCCGCCTCCGAGGCCCGCGCGGCATCCTCACGGCCGAGCGCACGCTGCTGAACTTTCTCCAGCGCCTCTCGGGCGTCGCGACCTTGTCCCGCCGCTACGCCGACGCCGTGCGCGGCACCCGCGCGAAGGTCTACGACACCCGCAAGACCCTGCCCGGCTGGCGGGCTCTCGACAAATACGCGGTGCGCTGCGGCGGAGCCCGGAACCACCGGATGGGCCTCTACGACATGGTGATGCTCAAGGACAACCACCTGGCCGGGGCGGCGCCCGAGGCGCTGGCGAAGCGCATCGCCGCCTTCCGCCGGCGCCATCCCCGCGTGCCCGTGCAGGTCGAGGCGGACAGCCTCGACCAATTGCGGTTGGCCCTGAACCTCAAGCCGGAACTCGTCCTCCTCGACAACATGGGCCCGGCCCTGCTCCGGAAGGCCATCGCCCTGGCCCGCCGGGAGGCCCCCCGCGTGGGGCTCGAGGTCTCCGGCGGCGTGGACTTAGCCACCATCCGGGCCCTGGCCAAGCTCGGCCCCGACCGCATCTCGGTCGGCCGCCTGACCCACTCCGCCCCCGCCTTAGACCTGTCCTTGAAAATCGAGGCCGAATGAAGAAGACCCCCGCCGCCAAGAAACTCCCGGTCCACCCCGCCGTCGCGCGCCTGGTGAGGAAGAAGACCGTGAG
>SCTT01000048.1 GCA_004322435.1 bacterium | reverse complement strand
CACCCCGTCGTCCACGAGAACGTCTTCCGTCCCGGCTTCCATTGGGGCAAGCCGGTGGTCGAGCACAACGGCCAGCACGGCTGGTTCGAGGACGTCGCGCGCACCTTGGACATCAACGGCACGGCGACCAGCGGTCAGGACATGCTCGAGGGGGCGGCGCGCCGCGCCGCCAACGTCCGACAAGAGTCTTCCGCGGGCATCGGGATGGTGGACCCCGAGTTCGGCCCGGCCATCGAGACCGTGGCCGCCGCCAACGCCGCCGCCGGGGCGCGCCTGGCCGCCATCGCGGGCCGCATCAAGACCGACCTCGGCCGCGTGGCGAACCTGCTGCCGGAGCACGTCAGCGAGACCGTCGCCGCCGAGGCCTCGAACCAGAGCAAGCTCCAGCAGGCGGCCCTGCGCGGCCACGAGGACATCAAGGACCTGGCGCGCACGGTCAGCGACCGGCGGCTGGGCTATCCGGACGGCACGGCGCGCGACCAGCTCGACCGCAACATGGCCGACGCGTCGCGGGACTCGGGCGAGGCGCTGGGCTCGGTGAACGCCCTGTCGGGGACCTCCTCCGACACGATGTTCGTGCTGACCGACGCGGGCCGCGGGGCCACCTCGGCGCTGCAGTCGCTGTGCTACAGCCGCGACCGCTTGAAGGACCTGGCCGGAAAGGCCAAGTAGCCTCTAGGCCTTCGGGGCCTTGGCGTCGAGGATGCTGAGCTTCTGCCAGATCTTGCGCGAGAGGCTCGTCGTCAGGTCCTCGATCTCGTCGACCGCGGTGAGGGCGGCCTCGTCCTCGAAGAACTGCGCGTAGACGGCCGCGATCTTCCCGATGACCGAGAGTGTCTCCGAGCAGTAGTCGAGGTAGCGCGAGAGCTCGAAGAGCGTCATCGCGCGGGCCGGCGAGGAGGCGGTGTCCGCCCCGGCGCGCTTGAGCCGGTCGGGGTCCTTGGTCAGCTGGTGCATGTCCACGATGTGCGCCAGCGAGCGCAGCTCGTGGAGGGCCTTGAGCGCGCGCCGGCGCTTGTAGCGCTGCTCGACGGTCAAGAGGAAGAAGGCGGCGGCTCCGATGAGGACGATCTCGTTGGTGCCCGCCTCGATGAACTGGATGAGCGAGCCTATGTCCTTGAGGCGCCATTCGATGTCGAGGTGGAGGAGCCCGGCGCCCAAGCCCGCGAACATCAGCAGGATGAAGCCGCCCGTGCCCACGCGCAGCGGCCAGTGGGGACGGGCGATCTCGTCGGCGCGCTCCGCCGACTGTTGGGCGACGACGACGAGCTCGGAGGTGAGCTTCGACAGGCTCGAGTCTGGGAAGCGCTCCTTGACCCGCGTCTCAAGACGCTGGGCCGTCTCGATGACCTTGTCGGGGTCGAGGTGGCGGTACATCCCCTGGAGTGTAGGGCGGGGGTCGGGTTATGTCAATTGTTCTAGAATCAAGCCATGAAACACTCCCCCGGGTTCCTCCAGATCGTCGAAGACGCCAAGACGCGCGTCCGCGAGACCACCATCCCCGAGTTCAAGGCCCGCTGGGACACCGGCTGGCGCCCGGTCCTGGTGGACGTCCGCGAGGAATCGGAGTGGGCCAATGGCCATCTTCCCGCCGCCATCCACATCGGCAAGGGCGTCATCGAGCGCGACATCGAGGCCCGGTGTCCGGACCACTCCACCGAGCTGGTGCTCTACTGCGGCGGCGGTTTCCGGTCCGCATTGGCCGCCGACAACCTGCAGAAGATGGGCTACAAGCACGTCCTTTCCCTCGACGGCGGCTGGCGCGGCTGGACCGAGGCCGGCCACCCCACCGAGAAGTAGGATTCAAATAAGGGGTCTGACCCCTTGTTTGAATTGCTAGACTGGCCTCCGCCGAGACATGGAAATTGGGATCGTTGGCCTCCCGAATGTCGGTAAATCCACGCTATTCAACGCGTTGACGTCCGGCCACGCCGCCTCCTCGAACTACCCCTTCACGACGATCGAGCCCAACGTCGGCATCGTGCTCGTCCCCGACGACCGCCTGCCGCGCCTGACCGGCATCTTCTCGCCCAAAAAGACCGTTCCCGCCGCGGTGCGCTTTGTGGACATCGCGGGCCTCGTCAAGGGCGCCTCCGCCGGGGAAGGCCTGGGCAACAAGTTCCTCTCGCACATCCGCGAGGTGGACGCCATCATGCACCAGGTCCGGCTCTTCAAGGACCCCGACGTCGTCCACACGATGGGCGACGTGGACCCCGCGCGCGACATCGACGTCATCGAGACCGAGCTCGCTTTGGCCGACCTCTCGAGCATCGAGAAGCAGTGGGACAAGGTCAGCGGCAAGGCGCGCACCGGCGACAAGGACGCGAAAAAGCAGCTCGAGGTCCTCGAGCCCCTGCAGAAGTGCCTCGCCGAGGGCAAGCCCGCCCGCACGCTCAACCTCCCCGAGCGCGACGTGCGCGACTTCGGCCTCCTCACGACCAAGCCCGTCCTCTACTGCGGCAACACCGACGAGAAGCCCGACCCCGCCGTGCTCAAGACCTTCGAGGACGCGGTCAAGGCGCGCGGCGGGCAGTCCATCGCCTTGTGCGGCAAGATCGAGGCTGAGATCCTGCAGCTGCCCGAGGCCGACCGCGGGATGTTCCTGGCCGACCTGGGGGTCGACAAGACCGGCCTCGAGCGGGTCATCATCGCGGCCTACGAGCTCTTGGGCCTGCAGAGCTTCTTCACCGGCGGCGCCGACGAGGTGAAGGCCTGGACCATCCGCAAGGGCTGGCGCGCTCCCCAGGCCGCCGGCGTCATCCACACCGATTTCGAGAAGGGCTTCATCCGCGCCGAGGTCTATTCGTACGGCGACCTCGATCGGCTGGGCTCGGAGGCGGCCCTGCGGGAGAAGGGCCTCATCCGCTCGGAAGGCAAAGAGTACGTGATGAAAGATGGCGACATCTGCTTCTTCAAATTTGCCAACTGACCCGGTGACGCCGGCGGGCACGTTCACGCCCCGCTGCCGCCATTTCGGCGTCTGCGGCGGCTGCCGCCTGCAGGACCATTCCTACGAGGACCAGCTGGCCTTGAAGCGCGAGCGCTTGAAGGAGATGCTCTCCCGCATCAACCACGCCGGCCCGCGCGCCTTCCACCCTTCTCCCGAGCCCTGGTACTACCGCAACAAGATGGAGTTCTCGTTCCAGGACGTCTTCCCCGTCCCCGCGGAGGGCGAGGACCATCTGACCTTGGGGCTCAAGGTGCGCAACCGCTGGGACAAGGTGATGAACTTAGACGAGTGCCACCTGCTCTCGCCCGAGGCCCCCAAGCTCCTGGCCTCGGTCCACGCCTGGGCGCGCCAGGAAAAGCTCGTCCCCTACAACCTGCACAAGCACAAGGGGTTCCTGCGCCACCTGGTGGTCCGCGAGGGCAAGAACACCGGCGAGCGGATGGTGAACCTTTTGACGACCGACGGGCCGATGCCCGAGGCCTCCTTCGTGGAGGCGGTGCTCCGGGCGTATCCCGCGACCACCGTCCTCCACGGCATCCACGACGGCGAGTCCGACGTCGCGCAGTCGGCGTCGGTCAAGGTCCTCAAGGGCCCCGGCACCATCACCGAGAAGCTCCTGGGCCGCACGTTCCGCGTCTCGCCCTATTCCTTCTGCCAGACGAACACCAAGGGCGCCGAGTTCCTCTACGGCCTCATCCGCTCGTGGGTCGAGCCGCTCAAGCCCACGACGCTCCTCGACCTCTACTGCGGCGGCGGCGGCATCACGCTGTCGTTGGCGGACTTGGTGGAGCGCGCGATGGGCATCGAGGTGGTCGAGTCGGCCATCGAGGACGCGCGCCATAACGCCGCGGTCAACAAGGTGACGAACTGCGAGTTCATGTGCTCGAAGGTCGAGGACATCCTGCCCGGCCTGGCCGCGCAGAAGATCGAGGTGGACGTGGTCGTCACCGACCCGCCCCGCTGCGGCCTGCACCCCTCGGCCGCGAAGGCCTTAAAGGAGCTCGGGCCGGCCTGGATCGTGTACATCTCCTGCAACCCGAAGGCGATGGTCGAGGACCTGCGGCGCCTGGCCGACCTCTACGACGTGCACGCGGTCGAGGGCGTGGACCTGTTCCCGCACACCGACCACATGGAAGCCGCGGCGCTCCTGCGCCGCATCTACTAGGCGGCTTCGGCGAACCAGCCGCGCGTGCGGTTGCAGAAGCCGCACACCGACAGCATCACCGGCACCTCGACGAGCACCCCGACCACGGTCGCCAGCGCCGCGCCCGAGTCGGGCCCGAAGAGCGCGATGGCCGTGGCGACGGCCAGCTCGAAGAAGTTGCTCGCGCCGATGAGCGCGCCGGGGGCGGCGACCGGGAACTCCACTTTCAGGAGGCGCATCAGGCTGTAGACCAGCCCTGCGTTGAAATAGACCTGAAGGAGGATGGGCACCGCGATGAGCGCCACGTGCAGGAAGCGCCCGGTGATGTTCTCGGCCTGGAAGGCGAAGATGAAGGTCAACGTCGCCAAGAGGGCCGTCACGCTCAGGGAATGGAAGCGCGGCAAGAACGACTCCTCGAACCACGCCCGGCCATGGCGGGCGACCAGGACCGCGCGCGTGGCGGCCCCGGCCGAGAGCGGGACGACGATGAAGATGAACACGGCCCAGAGCAGGACGCCGAAGGGGACCGTCAAAGACGAAGCGCCGCCGACGAGGAGCTTCACGATAGGGGCGAAGGCCACGAGCATGATGAGGTCGTTGAGCGCCACCTGGACCAAGGTGTAGGCCGGGTCGCCGTCCACGAGATAGCTCCACACGAAGACCATGGCGGTGCAGGGCGCGGCGGCCAGGATGATGACGCCCGCGACGTACTGGTCGGCCAGCTCGGGGCCGATCCAGGGCGAGAAGAGGTGCTTGAAGAAGACCCAGCCCAGGAGCGCCATGCTGAAGGGCTTGACCAGCCAGTTGACGGCGGCGGTGACGAGGAGGCCCTTGGGCTTGCGGCCGACCCCCAGCACCGAGCCAAAGTCCACCTTGAGCATCATCGGGTAGATCATGAGCCACAGGAGCACGGCGATGGGGACGTTGATGCGGCTCTCGGTGCCGAACTCCATGCGGCGCAGCGCGTCGACGGCGCCGGGGGCGGCCTTCCCCAGGGCGACGCCCGCGAGCATGCACAGGCCCACCCAGGCGGTCAGGTAGCGTTCGAAGAGGTTGAGGCGCTTGGGGGGAGCGAGCTCCTTGAGAAGCCCGGCCACCCGCGCCTCGATTGCGTCGCGGACCTGGCGGAACCCCTCGGGCGGCAGCGCCTTGGGGTCGGGCAGGGCCCAGTCGAGGCGGCGCTTGGCGGCGATGTTTGGGCAGGCGTCGCCGCAGCCCATCGTCACGACGGCGTCCCAGGGACCGGCCGGAAGGTCCAAGAGGCCCTTCGAGGTCTGGACCGAGAGGTCGACGCCCTTCTCCTTCATGAGCGCGACCGCGGTCTCGTTGACCTTGCCCGACGGGCGCGAGCCGGCGCTCCAGGCTTCGACGGCCGCGCCGCCGAGCTTCCGGGCGAAGCCCTCGGCCATCTGGCTCCGGCAGGAGTTCTCGACGCAGACGAAGAGGATGCGGGGGGTCACCGGCAGGCTCCGGCGACGCAGCGGCGCCGCGCGAGGCGGGCGGCGTCGCGCCGCAGGTCCGGCGATTCGGCGCGGCTCTCGGGCAGCGCCGCGAGGAGCCGCGCGTGCAGGCGCCCCTTGGGGGCGGTCAGCGAGTAGTGGCGCCAGAGCCCGAGCTTGCGATCCTGGGCCAGGCCGGCCGCGCGCAGGACGGCCAGGTGGCGCGAGACGAAGGCCTGGGGGCGGCCGAGGACCGCGGTCAGGTCGCAGACGCAGAGCTCTTTGCGCGAGGCGAGCAGGCTCAGGATGCGCAGGCGCGTGGGGTCGGCGAAGGCGGCGAAGAGGCGGTCGGGGGCGCTCATATATGCGTTTATACGAATATAGTAGCTCATCCGGGGCCGGAACGTTGCGAACCCTTTCGACAGGCGGCGCATCTAAAGGGAGGAGGGAGACCATGAAAG
>SCTT01000442.1 GCA_004322435.1 bacterium | reverse complement strand
ACCCCATGCGGAGGGCGAAGCTGGGCAGGAGCGCATATTCGGTGCCGATGCCGATGTCCGTGCGTTGGTCGTAGATATCCCGCCGGATGTCGAAGGCGAGATTCAGCGGCCCGGCAACGCGGTAGGCGGCGCCGAGAGAGAGCGTCAGCGGCAGCGGGTCGCGCTGCTCCATGAACTTCATACCGCGCCCGATGTTGAGGACGGACGCCCCCAAGGACAGGGGCTTGTCGGCGAACCGGTGCTGGACGCCCAGGTCCACGGCTACCGTCTGGGCAGAATAGCCCCCGATCTCGCTGCGCAGGAGTTTTAGGTTCGCGCCGACGCTCGAGGACTTGAGGTCGGGCAGCCGGCGGCTGTAGCTCAGCGTGTAGGCCGTGTCGGCGGCCTCGAAGCCGGTGGTGGCTTGGCGGTTCGCGTCGCGCCCTTCTTGACCTCCAGTGGCCAGGCGGGTCACGCCAAGGCCGAAGGTGCCGTGCGAGGTTGGTTGGGCGAAGCCGATGAAGTCGAAGCGCGTCCCCAACAACCATTCGGCGTGGGTCGCGCCCAACTCCCGGCGGGACAGGTTCGCGAGGCCGCCCGGGTTGTAGTACATCGCGTCCACGTCGCCGGCGATGGCCGTATAGGCGCCTCCGAGCGCGGCCGGCCGCGCCCCCGTGCCAATCTTGAGGAACGCTGCGCCCGAGTTGAGCGCCGCCAACAAAAGACCGCTGGGGGTGAGCAGGAGGACGGCCGCCAAGGTCAGGACCCAGGGCCGGCACAAAGCCAAGGCCAGGGCGTCTATCCAGCCTGGTTTGGGCGCCTGCATACGTGCCTCCTTCATCAGCGCACCACCGCGAGCTTCCCTGTCTTCCGGATCGCCCCTTGGCCGTTCTTCTCGGCGACGACGGTATAGAGGTAGACGCCGCTCGGGATATGGCCGTCCCAGGGGAACTCGTAGGCGAACTTGGGGCCGCTCCCGTCGTCGATGACGGACGGCGAGGAGTCGAGCGTCGCCTGGTGCACCTGCTGGCCGGAGATGTCGTAAATCCGAATGGTCACCCGGTCGGCCATGCCGACGGCCACGTGCAAAGTCGGACGCGCGCCGCCCACGGCGGGGTTCGGGAAAGCGTAGACCTCATGGAGGACGAACGCGGTGTCCGCGGCGGCTGCCAAGCCCACGCCGCCGTCGAATGAAGCGAAGGCCAGCTTGCCGCCTTTGCCGGTGCCTCCGGAGGTGGCGACGGGCGCGGTGGCATTGAGGCCGGGCGACGTTGCATTCGAGTTGCCAGCCAGCGTGACGGAGGCAGCGAGCGCGCTTCCTCCGAGGCGCATCTCGCCCGAGAGGTTCAGGGCAGCGGAGGGCAGGTACAGGATGGCGGAGGCCCCGGCCGCGGAGAGGTCCGCCGAGGCGCCGGAGCCGAAGATGACGAGGTTTCGGGCCGGGCCAGCCTCGTTGAGCGAGGAATTGCCCCCCAGCTTCACGGTACCGGTCACGAAGATGCGCACCGGCCCTGTGGTGAGGATCTTGGAACCCCCAGAGAGGTCGATTCCGCTGAGCAGGTAGGTCCCGGTGGCCAAGGTCACCGTCTGGCCCGAGTTCAAGCGCAGGATGCCGCCCGAGACGCTGCCTGCGGGCAGCGCGGCGTTGTCGTTGGCGGCCGCGAGGGTAGTCTGGATGGCGCTCAAGTCGATCCAGTCCGTCAGGAGCGGCCGGACACCCTGTGTGATCGGCCCGGTCAGCGCGGCCCCGCCCTTAAGCGAGATGGAGAAGGCGTCCGCTCCCCCGGTCGCGACGAAGCCTCCGGTCAGGCTGAGTCCTCCATTCGTCTGCAGGAGGCCGCCCACGTTGGAGGTGCCGGAGCCATCGATGGCCCCGGTCGCCGCCAACGAGCCGCCCAGGAAGCGCAGGACGCGGACTGCCAGCGTCTGCGGGGCCCCGATGTTCCCCAAGAGGTCCACGCCCTGGTAGGCGATGGTGTGGGAGCCCAGTCCCAGCGTGAACGGGGCCGTGTATTCGATGAGGCCCCCCGCGTCGATGCGATAGAGGATGCGCGCCAAGCCGACCGCGGCGCCGGCGACGGCGGGGTCGGCGGCGGTCAGGGAGACGGCCGTCGCGGTCGAGAGAAGGTTGAGGCCGAACGCCTCGAGCGCAGGCTCGCCGATGGTCGCGGATACCAAGGGTGCTGTGTTGTCCACCGCGATTTGCTTCGTGACTACGGCCTCAAGGTTGCTGACCCGGTCCTCGGCCGCGAACTCCATCCGGTGCAGACCCTGGCCGTATAGATAGATGGGAGCGGCATAGACCTGCCACGGCCCGCTGTCGATGCGGTAGCGCGTGATCTTGACGCCGGAGGCGACCCCCGCCGATATCGCGTCGTGGGTCGTCAGGATGAGCTTCGTGGCAGGGGTCACGAAGGCGTCGGCCTGCTCCGGGATCCAGGTCGAGCCCGGGCCGCGGACCAGGGCCGGACCGTCGAAGGACAGGAGGGTGGCGGGGGGCGTCGCGTCCATCGCAAGATTCAGCGAGCGGTTCCCCTCTTCGTTGCCCACCCGGTCGGCGGCCCGGTAGGCGATGGAGTGCACGCCTTCCTGAGTGAAGGACATGCCCCCGGCCCAGGGCAGGAAGGGACCGCCGTCAACGGAAGCCAGCAGGCGGTCGAGGCCCGAAGCGACCCCGTTTGAGACCGGGTCCACGGGAGAAAGCTGTAAGCCGGAAGCGGGCGAGATGAACAGCTCTCCGCCGGCGCTATCGTCGCCGGCGGCATGGGCGTAGCGCGGCCCGTTTAAGGAAAACTGCGTGATGGGCGGCGTGGCGTCGACGCGGGCGGTCGCGGTCCGCTGGGGCTCGACGTTCTGGACGCGGTCTTCGCTGGAGTAGGTCAGGACGTGGACGCCCTCCGGGAAGGCGATGGGGGCCGCGTACGTCATCAGGACCCCACCGTTGTCCTGCCAGTGCGTGAAGGCCACCCCCGAGGCGACGTTCTCGATGACGGGGTCCGCCGCCGGCAGGGCATACCGCGTCGAAGTCGAGGCATAGAAGCTGGTCGCATCCGGCCCGGTGGCCTGGCGGCCTCCCTGCACATCGAGCGAGGTCAGGGGCGCCGAGGCGTCGGAGCGCAGGGACAGGGTCTGGGCGGCCTCGACGTTCCCGACCCAGTCGATTGCCCGGAACTGGACCGTGTGGCGCCCCTCGGGGAAGGTCAAGGCGGAGGAATAGGCCGCGAAGGCGCTCCCGTCTATGGAGACTTCGATGCGCTCCACGCCGGAGCCTGCCGTTCCGGCGGGCAGAGCCGGGTCTTCGGCGGTGAACGTCACCGGGGTCGCGGGGGTGATGTAGCGCGTCCCATCCAGGTCGGTGAAGGCCGGCGTGCCGATGTGGTGGGCCGTGTGCGGCGCCGTGGCATCGATGAGGACGGTGGTGCTGCGCAGAATCTCGACGTTCTGTACCTTGTCCTGGCTCTGGTAGGCCAGAAGGTGACGGCCTTCGGCCAGGGCGAGCGGGGCGGAATAGGTTTGGAACGCCCCGCCGTTGTCCTGCCAGCGGATGAAGTCGACGCCGGCCGCCACGTCCGCGACGGTCGGGTCCGTGGCGGAAAGGACGAGCCGCGTCGCCGCCGAGGCATAGAAGCTGGCGGCATCGGGGCCGGCGGCCTGCACGCCGCCTTGGCTGGCCAAGGAACTCAGGGGGGCGGTGGCATCGGAGCGCAACTCCAAGGTCTGGGCCGCCGCGAGGTTGCCCACGCGGTCATAGGCCCTGAACTGGATGGTATGGCGCCCCTCCGGGAACATAAGGGCTGCCGAGTAGGCCGCGTACGGCCCGCCGTCTACGGCCGTTTCGATGCGGTCCACGCCGGAGCCGGCCACGCCGCCCGGCAAGGCCGGGTCCACCGCGCTGAAGGTCACGGGCGTGGCAGGCGTGATGTAGTGGATGCCGGCCGTATCGGTGTAGGAGGGGGACCCGATTTGGAAGGCCATGACCGGGGGCGTGGCGTCCACCAAAGCCGTCGTGCTGCGCAGGGTTTCGAGGTTCTCCACCTTGTCCTGGCTTTGGTAGGCGAGCTGGTGCGAGCCTTCAGCCAGGGCCAGCGGCGCGCTGTAGGTCTGGAAGGCGCCCCCGTTGTCTTGCCAACGGGTGAAGTCCACGCCGGAGGCCACGTCGGCCGTGACGGGGTCCGCGGCGGGCAGGCCGAAGCGGGTGTCGAGGGAGGCGTAGAAGGTTCCCGCGGCGGGGCCGGCGACCTGGCGGCCGCCCAAGACGGCGAGCGAGGTCTGGGGAGTAGTGGCATCGGAGCGCAGCGCCAGCATCTGCGCGGCCTCCGTGTTGCCGACGCGGTCGAGGGCCCTGAAGAGGACGGTGTGGCGCCCTTCGGTGAAGGTCAGGGCCGTGACATACGTCGCGAAGGCCGCGCCATCGACCGAGACCTCGATGCGGTCAACGCCCGAACCCGCCGTGCCGCCGGGCAGGGCGGGGTCGCCCGCGGTGAAGGAGATGGGCGTGGCCGGCGTCACATACCGACTCCCGGTCCCGTCGGTGAACGAGGGGGAGCCGATCGCGAACGCGCTTTGGGGCGCCGTGGCGTCGATGAGCACGGTGGTGCTCCGCGCCACCTCTGCATTGCCCACATGGTCCCGGCTCCGGTAGGAGAGAACGTGGCTCCCCTCGCTTAAGGCGATCGACGCGCTGTAGGCTTGCAAGGCGCCGCCGTCATCCTGCCACTGCGTCGAATCGAGGCCGGAGGCCACCCCGGAGACGACCGGGTCCACCGCCGGCAGGCCGAAGCGCGTGTCGAGCGAGGCGTAGAAGACGCCCGGCTCGGTTCCCGCGGTCTGGCGCCCGCCCTGGACGGCGAGCGAGGTCTGCGGAGCGGTGGTGTCCACGTGGACGGTAGCGGTCTTGGGGGCCTCGACGTTCGCAACGTTGTCGCGGCTGCGGAAGGTGACCGTGCGGATGCCTTCGGCCAAAGAGAACGCCGCGGTGTACGGTGCCAGGGGGCTCGCATCCACCGCGTAGGACGTGTCGGCCACCCCGGCGGCCACGTCGGCGGTCACCGGGTCCAAGGCGGGGAGACTATAGAGGAAGGCCGCCGGGGCGTAGTCCTTTCCTACGGCGGTATAGAACGCCCCGCTGGCCGAGAGCGACGTGACGGGCGACGTCGCATCCGAACGCAAGGCCAACGTCTGGGCCGCTTCGAGGTTGCCCACGCGGTCCACCGCCCGGAATTGGACCGTGTGCCGCCCTTCGGCGAACAGCAACGCCCCGGAGTAAACAGCGTAGGCGCCGCCGTCGACGGCCACCTCGACCCGGTCGACGCCCGAGCCCGCCGCCCCGCCCGGCAGGGCCGGGTCTTGGGCCGAGAAGGTCACGGGCGTCGTAGGCGAGACGTAGCGCGTCCCGTCCGAGGCCGTGTAAGAAGGCGAACCGATGGCGAATGAGCTTTGGGGCACCGTGGCATCGACCAGGACCCTAGTGCTGCGCAGCACTTCGAGGTTCGTGACGTGGTCCTGGCTCTGATAGGCGAGGAGGTGCGACCCTTCGGCCAAGGCGATGGGGGCGCTGTAGGTCTGGAAGTCCGCGCCCGAATCCCGCCACCGCGTGAAGTCCACCCCCGAGGCGACATCCGCCAAGGTGGGGTCGAGCGCCGGCAGGGTGTAGCGCGTGTCGGGCGAGGCATAGAAAGTGTCGGCATCCGCTCCGGGCGTCTGGCGGCCGCCTTGCAGGGACAAAGAGGTCTGCGGAACCGAGGCGTCGGAGCGCAGTGCGAGCGTCTGGGTCGCCTCGATGTTGCCCACCCGGTCCAAGGCGCGGAAGCTCACGGTGTGCCGACCCTCGGCGAAGGTCAAGGAGCTCGCATAGGCCGCGAAATCGCCGCCATCTATGGAGACCTCGATGCGTTCCACGCCGGATCCCGGCAGGCCCCCGGGAAGGGCCGAGTCCTGGGCCGCAAAGCCGAGCGGTGTGGCCGGGGTGACGTACCGGGTCCCGTCGGGGGCGGTGAAGGACGGCGTTCCGAGCGCAAAGGCCGTCTGCGGCGCCGTCGCGTCGATCAGGACGGTCGTGCTGCGCGAGACCTCGAGGTTCGCGACCCGATCCTGGCTCTGGTAGGCGAGCACGTGGGGGCCTTCGGCGAAGGCGAGTGGGGCGGAGTAAGTCTGCGCCGCTTGGCCGTTATCGGACCACCGGGTGAAGTCGACTCCCGACGCCGCGTCGGCAATGACGGGGTCGACGGCCGGCAGAGCGAAGCGGGTGTCGGGGGAGGCGTAGAAGGTGTCCGGGGACGGTCCCGCGGCGTTCTTGCCGCCTTGGAGTGCCAAAGAAGTCCGCGGCGCCGAGGCGTCCGAGCGCAGCGCCAGCGTCCGCAGCACTTCGACGTTGCCCACCCGGTCTATGGCCCGGAATTGGACCGTATGTCGCCCTTCGGCGAAGGTCAACGCGGTCAAATAGGCGGCGAAGGCTCCCCCATCGAGCGCGACCTCAATCCGGTCCAGGCCGGAACCCGCCGCTCCACCGGGCAAGGCTGGGTCCAGCGCGGTGAAGCTCACCGGGGTGGTCGGCGTGATGTAGCGGGTCCCGTCCGTGTCCGTCCAGGACGGAGAACCGATTTGGAATGCGCTTTGGGGGGCCGTGGCGTCGATCCGAACGGTCGTGCTGCGGAGCACCTCGAGATTCTCGACTCGGTCGCGGCTCTGATAGGACAGGAGGTGGGAGCCTTCGGCCAGTTCGATGGGGTTGGCGTATGTGACGAAGGCGCCGCCGTTGTCCTGCCAACGAGTGAAGTCCAGGCCGGAGGCCACGTCCGCGACCAGCGGGTCCGCCGCCGCGAGGGCGAAGCGGGTGCCGCTTGAGGCGTAGACCGCGCCGGTCTCGGCGCTCGGAGCCTGACGGCCTCCCTGGGCCGAGATGGAGGTCTCGGGTGAGGTGGCATCCGAGCGCAGCGCCAACGTCTGCGCGGTCTCGACGTTGCCGACGCGGTCTAGGGCCCGGAACTCCACCGTGTGGCGCCCCTCGGCGAAAGTGAGGGAAGAGGAATACGCGGTGAAGGCCGCGCCGTCGATGGAGACCTCGATGCGTGCGACCCCGGAGCCCGCCGCCCCGCCAGGCAGGGCCGGGTCCGTCGCCGCGAAGGTGACCGGGGTGGTAGGCGTGATATACCGGACCCCCCCAGCGTCGTCGTAGTGCGGCGCCCCGATGGTAAACGAGGTGAGCGGCGCCGAGGCATCGACATAAACCGTGGTGCTGCGCAGGACCTCGAGGTTGGCCACCCGGTCCTGGCTCTGATAGGCGAAGAGATGCGCGCCCTCGGGCAACCCGATGGGGCCGGAATAGGATTGGAAGACGCCGCCATTGTCCTGCCAGCGGGTAGAATCCAAGCCTGAGGCGACATCGCCCACGACGGGGTCGGAGGCCGACAAGACGAGGCGGGTATCGCCGGAGGCATAGAAGCTGGCCGCCGTGGGCCCCGCGGCCTGCTTCCCGCCCTGTGCCGCCAGCGAGGTTTGAGGAGAAGAGGCGTCCGAGCGCAGGGCCAGCGTCTGAAGCCCCTCGGCGTTGCCCACGCGGTCCACGCTTCGGAACTGGACCGTATGCCGGCCTTCCGCGAACGTGAGGGCCGCGGAGTACGGTGCGAGCGGGCCGCCGTCCACGGAAACCTCGATGCGCTCCAAGCCGGAGCCTGCCGTCCCGCCGGGCAACGCCGGGTCCGCGGCCGAAAAGGTGACCGGCGTGGCCGGGGTGATGTAGCGCGTTCCGTCCGTGTCCATGAAGGTAGGTGCCCCGATGACGAAGGAACTTAGCGGCGCCGTGGCGTCCACCAGCACCGTGGTGCTCCGCGCCAGTTCCTGGTTCGTCACGCGGTCTCGGCTCTGATAGGTCAGGAGGTGCGCGCCTTCCGTGAAGGCCAAGGGCAGCGAGTAGGCCTGCAGGGCCCCGCCGTTGTCGCGGTAGGTGGTGAAATCGACGCCGGAGGCCACATCGGAGACCAGGGGGTCGACGGCGGGGAGGGCGACCCGGGTGTCGGATGACGCGTAGAACGACGCGGAGTTCGTCCCGGACGCCTGCTTGCCGCCCTGTGCGGCCAAGGAGGTCTCAGGGCTCGTGGCATCCGAACGCAGGGCCAAGGTCTGGGCGGTCTCGACGTTGCCGACGCGGTCAACCGCCCGGAATTCCAGGGTATGCCGGCCCTCGGCGAAGGTTAGCGCGGTCGAATAGGCCGTGAAGGGGCTCCCATCGACCGAAATCTCGATGCGCTCCACGCCGGAGCCCGCGTTTCCGCCGGGCAGGGCCGGGTCCGTGGCCGAGAAGGTGACCGGCGTCGCCGACGTGATGAACTTGATGCCGCCTGGCGCGTTATAGAGGGGTTGCCCGATGGAGAAAGAGGTGAGGGGGGGCTCCGCGTCCACCCAAATCGTCGTGCTGCGCGAGACTTCCTGATTCCGAACCACGTCGCGGCTCTGGTAGGACAAGACGTGCGACCCCGCGGCCAGGCCGAACGGCCCATAGTACGGCTGGATGGCCCCGCCGTTGTCGCGGTAGGTCGTGAAGTCGACTCCGGCCGCGACGTCGGCGACGACCGGGTCTACCGCCGGCAAGGCGAAGCGCGTGTCTGAAGAGGCGTAGAACGAGGCTGGGTTCGCGCCCGCGACCTGTTTGCCGCCTTGTACCGCCAAAGACGTCTGGGGGGCGGAGGCGTCGGACCTGAGGGTCAGGGTCTGGGCCGGCTCGACGTTCCCGACCCGATCCACCGCCCGGAACAGCACCGTGTGGCGCCCTTCGGCGAAGGTCAGGGCCGAGCTGTAAGCCGCGAAGGCGCCCCCGTCGATCGAGACTTCGATGCGGTCCATCCCGGCGCCCGGCGTCCCTCCCGGCAAGGCCGCGTCCTCTGCCGAGAACGTGACCGGCGTAGCGGGGGTGATGTACTTGATGGCCCCCACCGCCGTGTAGAGCGGGTCCCCGATTGAGTAGGCGCTGACGGGCGCCGTGGCGTCGATGAAGACCGTCGTGCTGCGCGAGACTTCCTGATTCCGGACCACATCGCGGCTCTGGTAAGACAAGACGTGCGACCCTGCGGGCAGACCGAACGGCCCGTAGTACGGCTGGATGGCCCCGCCGTTGTCGCGGTAGGTCGTGAAATCGACGCCGGAAGCGACGTCGGATACGATGGGGTCTACCGCCGGCAAAGCGAACTTTGTATCGGAAGAGGCGTAGAACGAGCCTGGGTTCGCACCCGCGACCTGCTTGCCGCCTTGTACCGCCAAAGACGTCTGAGGGGCGGAGGCGTCGGACCTAAGAGTCAGGGTCTGGGCTGGCTCGACGTTCCCGACCCGGTCCACCGCCCGGAACAGCACCGTGTGGCGCCCTTCAGCGAAGGTCAGGGCCGAGCTGTAAGCCGCGAAGGCGCCCCCGTCGATCGAGACTTCGATGCGATCCAAACCTGCGCCCGACGTCCCTCCCGGCAAAGCCGAGTCCTCCGCCGAGAACGTGACCGGCGTGGCTGGGGTGATGTACTTGACGGCCCCCACCGCCGTGTAGAGCGGGTCCCCGATCGAGTAGGCGCTGACGGGGGCCGTGGCGTCGATGAATACTGTCGTGCTGCGCAGGACTTCGAGGTTCGAAACCCGGTCTTGCGACTGGAACCCGAGCAAGTGGGGCCCTTCGGCCAAAGTCAGAGGGGTCGAATACGTCTGGAACAGGCCGCCGTTGTCCCTCCAACGAGTGAAGTCCACTCCGGCGGCAACATCCGCGACCATGGGGTCGGCGGCCGGGAGCGCGAATCGCGTGTCGCTCGAGGCGTAGAAGCTGGCCGAGTCGGGGCCCGGCGCCTGGCGCCCACCTAGGGTCCCAAGCGAGGAAAGCGGAGCCGAGGCGTCCGAGCGCAAGGAGAGGATTTGCGCCGCCTCCACGTTCCCTACGCGGTCCACGGCTCGGAACTGGACCGAGTGGCGGCCTTCCGTGAACGTCAGGGCGGACGCGTAAGGTGCGAAGGGGCCGCCGTCAAAGGAAACTTCGATGCGGTCTAGGCCGGCTCCCGCCGCCCCGCCGGGCAGAGCCGGGTCCGTGGCTGAGAAGGTGACCGGCGTGGCCGGCGTGATGTAGCGGGTGCCGTCCCCGTCCACGAAGCTCGGCGCCCCGATGGCGAAGGCGCTGACGGGGGCCGAGGCATCGACGAAGACCGTCGTGCTCCGCGCGGCCTCTTGGTTTGTGACCCGGTCCCGGCTCTGATAGGCCAGAAGGTGCGAGCCCTCTACCAATGCGAACGGCGCCGAATAGGCCTGGAGGGCGCCGCCGTTGTCGCGGTAGGTGGTGAAGTCGACGCCCGAGGCGACATCCGCGACGACAGGGTCGGCGGCGGGCAGAGCGAACCGGGTATCGGAGGAGGCGTAGAACGAGGCGCCATTTGCGCCCGGAACCTGCTTGCCGCCCTGAATGGCGAGGGCAGTCTCGGGAGTGGACGCGTCCGAGCGCAGGGCCAAAGTCTGTTCGCCTTCGACGTTTCCTACCCGGTCCACCGCGCGGAATTGGATGGCATGGCGGCCTTCGGCGAACGTCAAGGGGGAGGAATAGGCCGTGAATGCCCCGCCATCGACCGCCACCTCGATGCGGTCGAGACCAG
>SCTT01000441.1 GCA_004322435.1 bacterium | reverse complement strand
GCGCCCCCGCGGACTGACCCGCGCGCTCGTCGCGGCCCTGGCCGCGGCCCTGGCCGCGCCGGCGGCGGCCGAGAACTTCGTGCTCCCTTCCTTTAAAGAGGGGGACTTGGGGCTGGGCTTTCACCTGGGCTTGGCCCTGCCGCTGGGCACCTCCGGGTTCTCCGAGCGGGCCGGGCGCGCTCCCTCCTTCTCCTTCCGCCTCACCCATTGGAGCAACTCCTGGGTCGCCTGGGGCGGGGAGCTCGGCGCCGAGGCCTTCCTCGCCCGCAAGACGGCCTCGGTCCCGGGAGGCATGACGGCCGACGCCTCCTACAGCGCCTCGGCCTTTTTCACGGGCCTCTTCGGGCGGGTGAACCTGCTCGAATCCTCCTCGTGGTCCCCGTATATCCTCGCCGGCGGAGGCCTGAGCCGGCTGTCGGTGAAGGGGACGGCCCCGACGCCGGTCTGCTGGCCGGTGTCCGGCGCGTGCGCCGCGGTGGTCAACGGCTCTTCCACGGGACCCTACTTCACCGGCGGCGGAGGGCTCGAGTTCTTCTTCCTGCGCGGCATGAGCCTGGCCCTCGAGGGCCGCTTCCGGCAGTACCGCTCCGACCACAAGGTCCTGGCCGGCGACGCCGAGTCCCTGTCGGTCACGCTAGGGACCACGTTCGTCTTCTAGCACGCCCTCACCCTAACCCTCTCCCGCAAGCGGGAGAGGGAATACAGATCTCTCTCCCTCTCCCGCCTCGCGGGAGAGGGATGGGGTGAGGGCCTTAGAACGGCGGGGCGCCGAGCGGGGGGGGCGGAGGCGGCGGCGACGGGGAGTCGGGCTGGACCGCCCCGTCGGGCGCGATCAGCGGGGGCGGCAGGGGCGGCATGCGGACGCGGCGCGGGCGGGTCAGGATATAGACGCCCACGACCCCGCCCAGAAACACGACCGCCGCCAGGAAGGCCCAGGCCAGCTTGCGCGCCGCGGGCGAAAGCTCGGGAATCCGCTCGCCGGCGTCCAGCGCCAAGAACTCGGGAGGGATGCCCGCCGCGGCCTCAGCCGGCGCCGGCGCCCGCTTGGCCTCGAGGAGCTTGGCCAACACCTCCGGCGGGACCGCGACCTTCGGCTGGACCTTGGGCTCGGGCGGCGGGGGCTTGCGGCGGAACGGCTCCTTGCAGAAGTCGCAGTAGCCGAGCTCCTCGGGCGACTCCATCTTGCAGGCCGGGCAGATCATGCCGCGCCCTCGACGGAGAACGCCGCCCGGAGGAGCCGGACCTCGCCGCCCTCGACCGCCGCGACGTCGAAGCGGCACGGCCGTTCGAGCCAGCCGCGTTCCGAGAGGTACGCGGCGGCGAGGCGCGCGAGGCGGGCCTGCTTGCGCGCGTCGACCGCCTCCTCGGGGGCCCCGCGCCGCCGGCTGGAGCGGGTCTTGACCTCCACGAAGACGACCGTCCCGCCGTCCTCGGCCACCAGGTCCAGCTCGCCGTAGCGGCAGCGCCAGTTGCGCTCGAGCACGCGCCAGCCCAGCCGAGCCGCGTGCTCGGCGACGAGCGCTTCGCCTTCGGAGCCGAGGCTCATAAGAAGGTGGGCCGGTGCACGGGGCTGGGGCCCAGGCGATCGAGCGCCGCGTAGTGCTCCGCGGTGCCGTAGCCCTTGTGCTTGGAGAACCCGTAGCCGGGGTGGCGGAAGTCGAGGCGGCCCATCCAGCGGTCGCGCACGACCTTCGCGACCACGCTGGCGGCCGCGACGCACAGCGAGGTGCCGTCGCCTCGCACCAGCGCCTCCTGGGGCCCTTCCCAGCCGGGCAGCTTCTTGTCGCCGTCGACGACCAGATAGTCGGCCCGCGCGCCGAGGTCTTCGAGCGCGCGGCGCATCGCCAAGAACGTCGCCTGGAGGATGTTCCGCTCGGTGATCTCGGCCGGGCTGGCGCTGCCCACGCCCACCGCGACAGCCCGCGCCCGGATGAGCCGGTACAGGGCGTCGCGCCGGGCGGGAGAGAGGGTTTTCGAGTCGCGCACGCCCGACAAGCCCGCGGGGTCGGGGGGGAGGATGACAGCCGCCGCGACGACCGGTCCGGCCAGAGGGCCGCGGCCGACCTCGTCGACGCCCGCCAAAGAAGAAGCCCCGCGCGACAGGCGCAGGGCTTCGTCGTAGGCCGCGAGCTTCGAAGGCGCCGCGACCCGGGGCATCCGGACTTTAAGCGGCAGCGGCCTCGGCCTTGGGCTTCGTGGAGGCCGCGGACGCGGCGGGCGCGGCCTGGTCCTCGGCCTTGTCTTCCTGCAGGCGGGCGGCCTTGCCGGCCAGATCGCGCAGGTAGTACAGGCGGGCGCGGCGGGCCTTGCCCGAGCGCACCAGCTCGATCTTCGCGATGCGGGGCGAGTTCGTCGGGAAGGAGCGCTCGACGCCGACGCCGAACGAGACCTTGCGGACGATGAAGGACTCGGAGACACCCTTGCCGCGGCGGCGCAGGACGACGCCTTCGAAGGCCTGGATGCGCTCGGAGTCGCCTTCGACGACCTTCACGTGCACGCGCACGGTGTCGCCGGGGGTGAACCGGGGGATTGCGTTGTTGTCGGTGGGGGCGGCCATAGACGGTCTCCTATCGGAACGGTGGTTTATTGTAGCAAATCAGGGCGCTTCCTCGTCGTCGCCCGGCGCGCCGCCTTGGCCCGCCAAGCGGCGATCTTCGCGTGGTCCCCGCCGAGCAGCACCTCGGGCACCTCGCGGCCCCGCCAGACGGGGGGGCGCGTGTAGTGCGGATGGTCGAGCATCGGCTCCGTGAAGGACTCCGCCTCGGCGGCCCCCGCTTTGACGAGCACCCCGGGCAAGAGGCGCGCCAAGGCGTCCACGACGGCCATCGCTGCGATCTCGCCGCCGGTGAGGACGAAGTCGCCCAAGCTCAGCTCCTCGTCCACGAAGTCCAGCACCCGCTCGTCGACGCCCTCGTAGTGGCCGCAGACGAGCACCAGGTCCTTGGCGGCCGCGAGCCGCCGGGCGGCCGCCTGGTCGAAGCGGCGGCCCTGCGGGGAGAGCAGCACGACCTTGGCCTTCGGGCGCCGGGCCTTCTTGATGGCCCGGTAGAGCGGCTCCGCCTTGAGCACCATGCCGGGCCCGCCCCCGTAGGGGCGGTCGTCGACGGTGCGATGGCGGTCCTCCGAGAAGTCCCGGGGGTCCGTGAAGGAGACCTCGAGGACGCCCTTTTCGCGCGCGCGCCCGACGATGCTCTGGGTCAGCGGACCCTCGAACATCCCCGGAAACAGCGTCACGACGGCCACCCGCAGCGCGGGCCGGGACACGGCTAATCCAATTCGAGGACCAGCGTCTTGCCGGTCTTCGCGGCGTTGATGCCGACCAAGGCGCGCACGGCCTTGATGACCTTGCCGCCCTTGCCGATGATCTTGCCCTTGTCCTCTTCGGCGACGTGGAACTCGAGAGTCACGTCGTCGCCCTCCTCGAAGACCTCCATCCGGACTTCGTCCGGGCGGTCGGCGAGGCCTTTGACCAGGTGGAGCGCCAGGTCCGCGATGGCCACTTACTTCGCGGCGGCCTTGTTGGCCGCCTTGATGAGGGTGGCGACGGTCTCGGACGGCCGCGCGCCGACCGAGAGCCAATGGTCCACGCGGGCGGTGTCCAAGACGACCTTGTCCTTGGCCTTCTCGGCGCGCGGGTTGTACGACCCGAGGACCTCGATGGGCTTTCCCTGGGCGGCCCGGCGGTGATCCACCGCGACGACCCGGTAGTAAGGCTGGTGCGGCTTTCCGATGCGCTGCAGTCTGAGGGCGACGGCCATGTGTCTCTCCTTAGGGGTTCTAGTCCCTCACCCTGCCCTCTCCCGCGAGCGGGAGAGGGTTGGGGTGAGGGCTGCTCCCCATTCTTTGTCGAAAGCTTCTTGCGCGGCGGCGGTCAGCCGCTTCCACGCGGCGGCCGGGTCGGCGGCCTTGAAGACCGCGGACCCCGCCACGAGCGAGTCGCCGCCGGCGGCGGCGGCCGGCGCGACCCACTTGTCGTTGACGCCGCCGTCCACCTGCAGCCAGCACCGGCGGCCGAGGCGGTCGATGGCCTCCCGCAGCTCGCGGAGCTTAGGGAGCATCTCGGGGATGAACGACTGCCCGCCGAAGCCGGGCTCCACGGTCATCACGAGGGCGAGGTCGATGTCGGGCAGCAACTTCAGGAGGCCCGCCGCGGGCGTCTTGGGCTTGATGGCGACGCCCACGGCGACGCCCGAGTCCTTGAGCTTCTTGATGAGCGCCTTGGGGCGCGGGCAGGCCTCGAGGTGGAACGTCACCCAGTCGGAGCCGGCGGCGGCGAAGACGGGAGCGTAGGCTGCGGGGTCGGTGACCATCAGGTGCGAGTCGATGAAGGGGGCGCCGGGTTTGGCCTTGAGGGCGGACACCAGGTCGGGGCCGAAGCTGAGGTTCGGGACGAAGTGCCCGTCCATCACGTCCACGGACGCCCAGTCGGCGCCGGCCGCGGCGAGCGGCGCCCAGGACTGGCGCACCGCGGCGAAGTCGGCGGCCAAGAGGGAGGGGACGATGCGGACCTTGCCGTCCGGACGGGGGGCCTTCACAGGTCGCGCTCCTCGACGAGGATGCCGTTCAAGTGGATCTTCACGCGCGCGCGGCCGGCCTGAGGCACCGAGAGGTCGATCTTGGAGCCGGGGGCGCGCAGGCCGTTGAAGAGCTCGCGTTCGCCGTGGGCGTCGATGAGCACCACGCGCACCAAGGACTCCTGCGAGCCCTGCGGCACCTGGTACTGCACGCTCGTCATCGAGGCCTTGTCCTTGGCGTCCGAGGGCCGAGCGCTGATGGTCAGCTTGACCTTGGTCTCGTCGTCGACCACCGCGTCGGCCAGCGGGTCCTGGGCGAGGATGGTGCCGTAGGGGAACAGGGAGCTGGCGTCTTTGGTGATGGCCAGCGGGACGTTGACCTCGGAGGCCCACTTCGAGGCCTCGGCGAGGTTCTTGCGCAGGAAGTCGGGCATCAGCACGATCTCCTCGGGCGGCTGGCCCGCGGAGACGACGACGTTGACGAGGGAGTTGCGTTCGACGGAGGACTCGGCGGCGGGGTCCTGCGTGAGGACGAGGCCCTTCTCGAGGCGCAGCGAGTAGGACTCGGTGACCTCGCCGAGCGTCAGTTGGCCCTGGCGGAGCATCATCTCGGCGTTGCGCAGCGGCAGACCGGCGACCGCCGGCGCGAAGACCGTCTCGCCGCCCTGGCTGACGACCACGCGGATGGCCTTGCCCTCGCGCACCTTGGTGCCCGCCGGCGGGCGCTGGCGCAGGATGGAGCCGATGGGGACCTGGGCGTTGAACTCGGAGCCTTCTTTCATCAAGGCCAGGTTCAGCGGGGCCAGCTGGTCGAGCGCGCCGGCGATGGACTTCTTCGTGATGTCGGGGACGGCCTGGACGGCGCGGCTGTGCACGAGGCCCTCGACGGCCCAGCGGAAGCCCAACGCGCCCAGCCCTCCCAAGACGAGGAGGGCGACGAGGAACTCGACGACCGTGACGTTCTTCTTCAAAGCTGTTGGCCGGCCCTCAGACGCAGCCCGTTGATGAACTCAGCCGCGGAGAGCTTCTTTTTTCCTTCAGGCTGGACTTCCCGGACCCGGATGACGCCTGCTCGGCATTGTACCAAAACGGCTCCGTCGGGCTCAACGGCGAGGAGGAGGCCCGGCTCGCCGGGGGCGGCGGCGTCCGCGACCGCCGTTTTGAGCACTTTGAGCCGCCCGGACCCGGCCGTGAGCCAGGCTCCGGGGCCGGCCGCCAGGCCTCGGACGCGGTTGTGGAGCTCGGGGGCGGGCATCTCGAAGCTGATACGAGCGGCGGCGGCGTCTAATTTCGGGGCCAGGGACGGCTCCCCGGCCTGGGGCTCCCGCCGAACCCGGCCGGCCGCGACGTCGGCCAGGGCGGCCCGGAGCTCCCCGACGCCGAGAGCGACCAAGCGGGGGAAGAGGGCCGGGGCGTCCTCGTCGACGGGAAGGGGGGTGGAGGCCATCCTCTGCACGGGACCCGTGTCCATCCCGGCGTCGAGCCAGAACAAAGTCACGCCGGTCTCGCGCTCGCCCTTCATGAGGGACCACTGGACCGGGGCCGCGCCGCGGTACTTGGGCAAGAGCGAGAAATGGACGTTCATGAAGCCGTGCTTCGTGACGGCGAGGAGGTCGGGGCGGAGGATGCGACCGTAGGCCACGACGACGGCCATGTCCAAGGACAGGGCGGAGAGCTCGCCGCAGAGAGACGAGGGCTTCGTCGGCTGGTGGACGCGGAGGCCCAGCTTCAGGGCCGCCTCCTTTACGGCGGGGGCCTTGAGCTCGAGGCCGCGCCCGGAGGGCTTATCCGGCTGGGTGACGACGGCCAGGACCTCGTGCTCCGCGGCGCACGCCTCCAGGAAGGGCACGGCGACGCCGGGGGAGCCGAAGAACGCGAGCCTCATGTGGGCGATGTTCCCCTCTCCCGCCGTCGCGGGAGAGGGTAGGGTGAGGGAAGCTCGTCCATCACCCTCACCCCAGCCCTCTCCCGCAAGCGGGAGAGGGAGACCATGACGGGCATCAATCCCAGTCCTTCTTCAAGTCCTTGAGGACGACGGCCACCTTGAGGCGCTTGACGAGGTCCAGGTGGTCGAGGAAGAGCTTGCCGTCCAAGTGGTCGGTCTCGTGCTCGAAGGCGCGCGCCAACAGCCCCGTGCCCGTGCGCTCCCAGACTTCGCCGCGCTCGTCGAGAGCCCGGACCCGCACCTTCGTGTGGCGCTTGACGCGCGCGTAGAGGCCGGGCACCGACAGGCAGCCCTCCTCCTCGGTGACCTCGCCCTCGCGGGAGAGGACCTCGGGGTTGATGAGGACGAGGCGCTCGGACTTGCCCTCCGGCTTCACGTCGATGATCGCGAGGCGCAGCGACAGCCCGATCTGGGGCGCGGCGAGGCCCACGCCGTTGACCGCGTGCATGGTCTCCCACATGTCCGCGAGGAGCTTGGGCAGTTCCTTCTTCATCGCCGCAAAATCCACCGCCTCGGACTTCTTCTTCAAGACCGCCTCGCCGTGCTTGGTGATGCGCCGCTTCATGTGAGGTCCGCCTCCAATCTCCGGCCGTCGGGCCACAGCACCCGAACCTTGACCGGCTTGTCGGGCTTGTGGCCCAGCGCGCCCCAGGCCATCGCCACCTGCTCCATCTGGCTGACCGCGCCGATGCGCTCCGAGACGCCGATGATGACCTCGCGCGCGCCGACGGCCTGGGCGGCCTGCGCGACGGCGTAGGAGGGGTCGTTCGAGACGACGACGAGCGGGGTCACGGTCTTGCCGTGCTCTTCGGCCAGCGCGATGACGCGCGTGAACAGGAGCTCGGAGTCGGGGTCGAGCGCCTGGATCTCGCCGGCCAGCACGAGGCCGCGGGCGATGCGCGAGTGGAGCACCACGATCTCGGTCTTCTCGGTGTCGGTCTCCTCGAGGACGCGCTGGAGCGTGTGCAGGTTCGCCGGGTTCTTCAGGGCCACCAGCACGCGGTCGGTCTTCTCGAACTCGTCGAGCGTGCCGGAGAGGTGGTTCTCGGCCCGGAGGTTCAGCTTCTCGCGGTGGTCGCCGGCCATCCGCCGGCGCTCGTTGAGGCGCTCGGAGAGCTTGATCAGCGCGTAGAAGAAGACGGTGAACCCCAGCCCCCAGACGGTCGCGGCCTTCTTCGTGAAGAGGTTCGCGACGCCGACCGAGAGCAGGACCAGGACGATGAGGCCCAGACCCACGGGGATCTCGAGCCCCCCGACCCGGAGGTTCAGCGGGACCTTCCAGTCCTGCTCGCCGGGAGACTTGTAGCGCAGGACGATCACGGAGAGCCCCATGAAGATGAAGCTCCACGTGACGCCGAAGGCGTACGCCTCGCCGAGGAGATAGACGTCGCCGCGGCAGAACAGGATGGTGGCCGCCTGGAAGAGGGCCACGAGGTGGATCATCCGGTGGGTCGTGCCGAAGCGGGGGTGCAGATGGCGGAACCAGTCGTGGAGCAGGCCGTCCTCCGCGACGCGGCACATCACCGCGTTGGCGCCCACCAAGGAGGTGTTGACCGCCCCCGAGAGGATCAGGGTGCCGATGACGACGATGACGCCGCGAAAGCCTATGCGCAGCCAGAGCGGCCCTTCCAGCCACATCGCGACGCCGGCCAGCATGTTGTCGATGTAGTGCGCGCGCGCGTCCGGCGGGATGAGCATCACGCCCAGGAAGGCGCTCAAGCTCGTGACGAGGAAGCAGAAGACGAAGATGATGACCGCGGCCTTCTTGAGGTTCGGGAGCTTGGGAGCCTCCATCTCGCGGTACACCTGGGCCAAGGTCTCCGCGCCGCTCATCCCGAGGAAGGCGTGGCCGAAGGCCAGAACGAGGCCGAGCGCTCCGACGTAGCGTAAAGGGTCGGTGCCGTGGAGGAATCCCAGCCCTTCGGGGGAGAAGGCCGGATGGAAGGGGGGCAGGGCCGGGCGGCGCACCCAGAGCGTCCACAGGCCCCAGGAGACGAGGATGACCGCCGTGCCGGCCATCAGGCGCATGATCTGCACGGCCTTGTCGGAGGACTCCTCCATCCCGCGGATGTTCTGGCGCCAGAAATAGGCCGTGACCGCCAACGCGAAGACGACCGAGAACGCGTGCGGCTCGAAGTGCCACCCGACGCGCAGGTACGGGAAGACGCTGTTGAGGAGGCCGCCCAGGTACTGGCCGGCCGACACCGAACTGATGGGGCCGGTCATCACCATGTCGAACATCAGCGCCGACACCGAGACCTTGGCCAAGGAGCCGCCCATCGCCTCCTTGACGACCTTGTACACGCCGCCGCGCACGAACATGCTGGAGGACTCGACGTAGACCATCAGCACGCAGGCCGAGAACCCCATCACGCCCAGGATGAACCAGGGGGCGGCGGGGCCGACGGCCTGCTCGGTGATGCCGCCCACGTAGAAGGCCGAGGAGGCCATGTCGCAGAGGACGATGGCCGCCGCGCGCCAAAACGAGATGAAACTCAGCATCGCGGTCGTCAGGACGACGACCTTCGTGACCCGGCGACCCGTCGCGGGCGGAACGCCCGGAATCTCCATTTAGGCGGCTTCTTTGTCTCGGATGGCCTTGAGGACCGCGGCCGGGGCGGGGTCCTTGAGGATGGCGTCGATGAGGGCGGGCTGGAACAAGGTCGAGACGCCGCGCAGGAGGTGCAGGTGCTGCGTGAAGGCCTCCTGCCGGTTGGGCGAGAAGAAGAGGAAGACGGCGCGGATGGTCAGGTCGGTCTGCTTGGGGTCCGGCAGGCCGGCCGGGACCAGGCCCAGGACGGCGCAGATCTCCGGCAGGTTGTCCATGCGGGCGTGGGGCACGGCGAGGCCGGTGTCGAGGGTGGTGCTGATGCCCTGCTCGCGCTCGAGGACCTTGGCGAGGTACGGGGCGTGGTCCCCGAGGCCCGCCTTGCCGCAGAGCTCCTTGGCGAGGAAGGCGATGAGGCCGTCTTTGTCGAGGCCGGCGGGGGGGACGACGACCAGGTCTTCGCGCAGGATGCGGCCGATGCTCAGGGCCTTGCGCGCGGCGACGGGCGCCGGCGTGACGACGGGGACGGGGACCGCCGGGGCCGCGGCGGGCTCGGCGTCCTTCTTCTTGTTGAACCACCCGAGGGACATCTAGTCATTATACTACAATGATTTCGTGAGGCCGTTGAAAGGACTTCGCGTCCTGGTGACCCGCCCGAAGGCCCAGGCCGGCCCCCTCTCCCGCCGTCTGAGCGCCCTCGGCGCCTCCGTCGTGGCGGCCCCCCTCGTCAAGACGGTCCCGCCGGCCTCCTGGAAGGGCCTCGACGCCTCCCTGCGGCGGATGGCCGCCTATGACGCGGCCGTCTTCGCGAGCGCCAACGCCGTGGAGGCCTTCTTCGGGCGGGCCCGGAGCGTGCTGCGCCTGCCCCCGCTGGCTCCTCCGCAGGTCTACGCGGTCGGCCCCGCCACCGCCAAGGCCCTGGCCAAGCACGGCTGGCACTGCGCCGCCCTGCCGGACGCTTTCGACGGCGCCGCCCTAGCGCGCCGCATGGGGCGGGTGCGCGGGCAGCACGTCCTCATCCCCCGCTCCGCCATCGGGCGGGAGGAGCTGCCGGCCGTCCTCCGTCGCGCCGGGGCCCGCCTGGACCTGCCGACGGCCTACCGCACGGTTCCGGACCCGGCCGGGACGCGGGCCCTGCGCCGCGCCGCGCGGGAGGGCTTCGACTGGGCCGCGTTCGCCTCGCCGTCGGCCGTCTCCGCCTTTGCGGCGGCGCTCGGGGCGCGGGAGACCGCCCGGACCCTCAAGGAGGTCCGGACCGCTTCCATCGGGCCGGCGACGTCGGCGGCCCTGCGGGCGCTGGGCGCCGAGCCTTCCGTCGAGGCGAAACCCTCCACCGGCGACGCCCTGGCGGCCGCCGTCGCGGCGAAGTCCAAGGCGGCCTCGCCCGCCGCCCTGAAGGCGGCCCTCGTCACGGCCCTGCGCGCGGCCGGCAAGGAGATGCGCAAGGGGTTTCTGACCGCGAAAGTGTCCTTCAAAGGCCGCGCGAACCCGGTCACCGAAGCCGACCTGGCCGCCGAGCAGGCCATCCTCGACGTCGTCCTGCGCCGCTTCCCCGACCACGACTTCCTCACCGAGGAGCGCGCGCCGCGCGCGTCGGGCTCGGACTACGTCTGGGTGGTGGACCCCATCGACGGGACGGTGAACTACTCCCACGGGTTCCCGCATTCGGGCGCCTCCATCGCGGTCGTGCGGCGCGGCGTGACGCTCGCCGCCGGCATCTACGACCCGTTCCGCGACGAGCTCTTCCTGGCCGAAAAGGGGAAGGGCGCGACCTTGAACGGGCGGCGCCTCAAGGTGGGCAAGGCCGCCCAGCTCGAGGACGCCCTGCTCATCACCGGCTTCGCCTACGACCGGCACCTCAAAGCCGCCAAGTACGCCGGCTACGTGCGGGAGTTCCTCAAGCGCGCGCAGGACCTGCGCCGCTCCGGCTCGGCGGCCCTGGACCTGGCCTGGGTAGCGGCCGGCCGCGTCGACGGGTTCTGGGAGTTCACCTTAAGCCCCTGGGACGTCGCCGCCGGGCGCCTGCTCGTCGAAGAGGCGGGGGGGAAGGTCACCGATTTCGCCGGGCGCCCCTGGTCGAAGGACCCGCGCACCTGGGGGAGCCGCACTTTGGCCTCGAACGGCAAGGTCCACCGCGGGATGATGGCCGTCCTGGGCCGGGGCCGGTGAGCTTGCTCGGGGCGCTGCTCGCCGCCTGGGCGCTCGCCGCACAGGCCGCCGAGACGGCGGCCGCCGCCACCGCCCCGACCTCCTCCACGGCCCCCGCGAAGCTCGAGCTCGCGCTCCCGCCGGAACCCATCGCCGAGATCCCGACCGGCGTCGACTGGTGGAAGCTCGACCCGTTCACCACCGCGGCGTACGGCCAGATGGCTGCGATGGACCGCAGCGCGATGCCCGCCGCCGCGAAGGCCTCCCGCTGGCGCGATTTCGGCTCTCTCCACGCCCCTTTCAAGGCGCTCAGCGAGAAACGGGCGGCCGAATGGGAACGCTACGCCCGCAGGGAGAGCGCCCGTTCGGCGCGCGGCAACCCGGACGCCGTCGCCGAAGTCTTCGCGAAGCTCCGCACGGGCTGCGACGCGGACGGGGCCGCGGACTGCGGCCAGCTCGCCGCCATGCACGCGGCCGGCATCGGCACGCCTCGCAGCGGCGCCGAAGCCGCCCGTCTCTACCAGCGGGCCTGCGACCTGGGCTCCGGCGCCAGCTGCCTGCTCCTCGGGACGATGGCCGGCTCCGGCAACGACGTAGGCCGCGACCTGCCGAGGTCCTTCGCACTCTTGGGCAGGGCGTGCGACCTCGGAGAGAAGTCGGCCTGTCAGCTCCTGGCGCTCTCCTACATGAAGGGCGGGGCCGTCCCTAAAGA